>CAZFGM010000005.1:0-31430 GCA_964518515.1 uncultured Alcaligenaceae bacterium
CATGCAAAATAATAGGGAATTTTCTTTACTTTTTCCGTTTTTCTGCTCTATTTCTCGCTTTCCAGCTGCAATGGATCAGCTGCGGAGGATGGGGCCATGCGGCCGACGATCCAACGATGCTTGCGTACTCGGTGGACATACCGACACCGCCCTGGCCAAACTGGCCAAACTGCGACAACGGTTTTTTTAGAGTTTTGGAGAAACGAGGAAAGCATGTTTTCACCCAAGGTTTTCAGGCATCGATGCGGCCTCGGCCGCAGCCACTGGCCCGGCTTGCTTGTTTCTCTGCTTCTTGGGGCGCTGGCGACGCCGGCGGTTCACCCAGAAGACAAGGTCCAGGCGCCCAAAGATGCCAAACGGCCCAAGTATCGCTTCCCCCAGATCATGGTGATCGTCTACGCCGATTTTCCCAACCAGCCCGAGCATCAGCAGACGATGGCGAAATACGCCGTCAGCAAGGGCTTTAACTGCGTCGAGGCGGAAATGGACAAGCTCGACGTTTGCCGCAAGGCCGGCCTCATGGTCCGACTGGGGAGCGTCGACATCAACAAGATGCTCCAGGCCGCTCCGAAGCTGAAGGATGACCCAGCCGTGCTCGGCTATTTCATCTCCGACCGCCGCTCCAGCAAGGCCTTTCCCGGCTTCGCCAAGATCGCCCGCGTTTTTGAGGCCGCCGACCCGAACCACCCGACCCTGTTCATCAATCGCGCCGAGTACAACCAGTTCCCGCAGTTCGTGGACGTTGTCAAGCCGATGGTTCTGGATTATTACCACTATCACTGGTGGCACAAGAACCACCCGGAGCGCTATTTCCTCTATCTGCGCATGTTTCGCGACCTGAGCGTCAAGCACGACATACCGCAAATGCGCTGCTTGGGCTCCAACAATCCCCCCGCGAAGATTCGGCAATCGATGTACTGCGCCCTGGCGTACGGCGTGCAGGCCTTCCACTTTTGGCCGCCGTGGTTTGTCACCTGCAAGATGGACAAGGACCGCAACGCCGTTCTCGAAAACGGCCAGCCGGTGCTGGGACTGAGCGACCCGGCGAAAACCGTGTCGGCCATCGGCGCCGAGCTCAAAGCGCTCGGGCCGGTCCTCTTGACCCTGAAGAACCAGGCCGTGTACCATACCGACAAGGTCCTGCCGCTCGGGGCCGAAAAGGCGCCGGCCGATCTCTGGTTTCAACCACAGGGCGAATCCTTCCTCGTCAGCCTCTTTCACGACAACCACAAGAACCGCTACCTGATGCCCGTGAACCATGCCGTGGACAAACCGCGCGAGCTGACCTTGCGTTTCAAGGAGGACGCCGTCTCCCTGGAACTGCTGGACCGCAAGACGGCCAAATGGCGGCCCCTGGTCCCGGAAAAAACAGACCGCCAACGGGTCTTGCGCTTGACCTTGGCCCCAGGCGATGGCGAGCTGATCCGCGTGAAGTAGGGGCCTTGGCCTCCGCGATCAAACAGACTGGGTTCACTCCTTTGCCTCCGGCCATTAAACCCTGTCCCTTGTCCGCCTTTTTGGATCAACTCGGGTGGCTCATAGCTTTGGTACGGGCTGAAGCCCGCACTACAAACACTCAATTTCGGCCGCGTGCAGTTTAAAGGGGTCACTTTTTCCGGGCCCTGTCCCGGAAAAAGCGTAGATCCTTCGCAAAAAAATATCCCCAAGCATTGCATCCGCTCCTCCTGCAACGGATAATCCGGGAACCAAGTTAATCTTCAAAAGCCTGCGAGGAACCCATGAACAAGTATGTGGCCCTGATGGCGGTATTGGTCTGTGGTTTCTGGTCGCCGGGTTGGGCCGATGCGCCGGCTCCCAAACCACCGAGGAAGGCCAAAATCACCTGGAAAAAAACCATCGTGGACAAAATCTTCCGCTCGGAAGGCGTGGCCGTCGCCGACGTCAACAAGGACGGCAAGCTGGACATCATCTGCGGCGACGTCTGGTATGAGGCCCCGGGCTGGAAGATGCACCCCCTGCGCAAGGAACGCACCAAGGACCATGTGTGGAACCCGGCCGGCTACAGCGAGTCCTTCGCCGTCTTCGCCGACGATGTCAACGGCGATGGCTATCCCGACATTATCGTCCTCCCCTTCCCCGGCAAGGCGTGCTACTGGTATGAAAATCCCAAGGGCAAACCGGAGCTGTGGAAGGAACACTTATTGACAAACAGCGCTTGCAACGAAACGCCCATTTACATCGACCTGTTCAAGACGGGCAAACGCGTGCTGGTCATGGGCTGGCAGCCGGAAAAACAAAATAACATGGGCGAGATGTGTTATTTCCTTCCCGGCAAGGACCCGTCCCAGCCCTGGCAACGCATGTCGATCAGCGGCCCGAGCGTGAAGGGCAAGGAGGTTCCGGGCACGCAGCGGTTCTCTCACGGCCTGGGCCACGGCGACATTAACGGCGATGGCCGCATCGACATCCTCTGCACCGCCGGCTGGTGGGAACAGCCGGAAAAAGTTAGCGAACATCCGTGGAAGTTTCACCCGGCCAACCTCGGGCCCCTGTGTGCCGACATGTATACGCTGGACGTGGACGGCGACGGCAAAAGTGACGTCATCAGCAGCTCGGCCCATGGCTACGGCTTCTGGTGGCATCAACAACAGGCGGGGAAAACCGGTCCCACGTTCGTGACGCGCGAGTTCTTCCCGCCGCCGCCGGCCCTGGCGAAGGAGCCGGCCGGTTTCAAATTCACCAAGGAGGAGCAGGCCCTGTACGCGGCCATCAACAAATACCGGGCCGAGCAGCACCGCGGCCCCTGGCGAACCAATCCGCTTCTGTGCCAGGCCGCTCGTGGCCTGGCCCAGTCCGGGCCCAAGAAGGCGGAAGAGCACCTGGACAAATACAAAGGCAAAGTCCCGGTCGCGGCAACGTTCAGCACGCCGCAGGAGGCCGTCAAGGCGCTGCGGGAAAACTATCCGAAGGTAACGGCGCCCGGTCTTGAAGTCGGCGTCGGCGCCTCCAACAACGGCAACCTGGCCGTCGTGATCGGCGACCGCGGGCTGTTTTCCCTGTTCGGCCAATCCCACGCCCTGCACCTGGTGGACATCAACGGCGACGGCCTGAAGGACCTGGTCACCGGCCGCCGCTGGTGGGCGCACGGCCCCAAGGGCGACGTCAGTCCCGCCGACCCCGCCTACCTCTACTGGTTCGAAGCCCGCCGCGGGCCCGACGGCTTGATCACTTTCATTCCCCATCTGATCGACGACGATTCCGGCATCGGCACGCAGTTCACCGTCCTCGACATCAACGGCGATGGCGTGCCCGACATCGTCATCAGCAACAAGCGCGGCGTGTTCATCTTCGAGCAGGTCCGCGCGGCGGTGGCCCCCAACCCATTACCGAATCCGGGAAAGGAACCGCGGGAAACGCCGTGAGGTGTGTTCTCCGAAAAAAACCATGTTACTGTAAGCGCGGCTTTGCATCGCAATTGCCCTTTGCCCCGAAATTACGTTGCGCGTGGCAATTGCGTTGCAAAGCCCTGTAAGCGCCCAAGCGGCTTTGCAACGCAATTGTAGGTCGGCCTTTCCAGGCCGACGTCCCTTGCCCAGATTCATTGAGCTTGGGCGGTTCAGGTCGGGCTGGAAAGCCCGACCTACTAATTCGTTGCAAAGCCGCGCCCAAGCCATGGCCTGGGTGCCGACCGGTGCCAAGGGTGAACGAAATCACCATTGTCATTTCAATCACGATTGTTATAATAACGCATATCAGAGGATGATTGGGAGCCCCCATGGGCTACATGACGATCATCTGGGACCTGGATGAAGACCCGGAAGGCAACGTGCAGCACATTGCCGAACATGACCTGACGAAGGAAGAAGTGGAAGAGGTCTTGGCCGATCCCGAACGGCGCAGCACCAGCCGCTCTTCCGGGCTTCCGGTTGCTTTCGGCACGACATCCACGGGACGCTACATCGCCGTCATCTTCCAAGAGATCGACGCCGACACGGCCAAGCCCGTCACGGCCTTCGACATCGAGGAATGAGGAGGCGCTCGACCAAGGGCTGGTAGGGAGTTTGCTCTCCCTCCGGATCGGTGGTGAACGGGCAAAAGAAGGGAGCAGGCATGCCGGCAAAAAAAATTCGCCGCACCACGAACCCGCGCAGGCTAACTGCGGACGAAGCCGCCGAAGCCCGCCGCCTGCGCGAGTTGGTGGAGAAGGACAAGGAGGAGATTCGGGCCGAAGGCCGGCGCTTCCTCGCCGACAAGCGCCGCCAGCAAGCCGCGGCTCAGGGGGTGACGACGCTCGGGCAAACGATCCGCAGAGCGCGCGAGGCGCGTGGCTGGACGCAGGCAGACCTGGCCAGCCGGGCCCAGGTGGCCCAGGCCTACCTCTCTTACCTTGAGCAGGACCAGCGCGAACCGAGCCTGTCCATCGCCGCCCGCATCGCCCGCCAGCTCGATCTCGCGCTCGACGAGTTGGCCAGCACCGTGACACCTTCTTAACCACCGCCGAAACGTTGTGCCAAGTTCTGGTTGCAGCCGGACGAACTTGCGTGGACCTTCGGTTCTCCAGCCATTGCTGCTTGCGGCGCCTTTTTCTCTGGCGGCAAGAGCCAAGGCATCCATGAGATCGCAAAATGAACGACTTCTCGCGTTACTACGACCTGGAAAACTACCTCTTCGGAGAAGTCTCGAATCGCTATCAGAGAGACAAGCAGCTTTCCGCTTTCGAGTTTTTCTGCATTGTGATCTGGAAAGCGAATCGCGCGAAGTCGATGGTGGCTAGACGACTCCTCGCACAGGGACACGGTGATCTGGAATCTGCGGTCAATGCCCTGACAACGTCCATCGCCAAGGCCCAAGACGACAGAGGGCGCCTGAAGATACTTATTGTGGACTGGGGGTTTCGGCTGCCTATGGCGTCAGCGATCCTCACCGTCCTTTTCCCAGACGACTTCACGATCTATGATGTTCGAGTTTGCGAGGTCTTGGGCGATTTCAAGGACGCGCAATACAAAACCACCTTCGAGGCCCTCTGGCAGCGCTATTCAGCATACGTTGTGCGAGTTCGAGAATCCGCGTTAGGAGGGCGAAGTTTGAGAGCCCAAGATCGTTACTTGTGGGGGCAATCATTTGCCTCTCAGCTTCAAAAGGACATTGGCGACCAGTTTGGAAATGCACAAGATGATTCAGAGATTAAGGCATAAAACAGCCCTCCACCCGACTTGACTAACCATCGGCGCAGATGGGTGGCCGGGGCTGAGTCTTCGAAGCCCCGGATTTTTTCCACGAATGGCTTGCCGGAGCTTTCGAAGACTCAGCCCCGGCCACCAAGGTTTTTTTTTCCTTTTAGCGGTCCTTTCAAAAAAATGTTGGGTGAATGCCCGGAAGGAGAAGTGCTATGCGAAATGTCTTGCGCTCAATCGCCCTGACGGTGACAATCGGTTGGCTGGCCTTGCAACAGCCAACGATGGCGGCGGCCCAACCGGAGGAATCCTGGGCGGGCAAGCGCGTCATGATCAAATATGCCAAGGTGAAATTGTGGGAGCCGATCGCCGAGCCCAGCCAGGCGCGGGTCATCGGCGGCCTGAACGAAGCCTACGTCACGGTCGATCGGGAGGAGAAGGGCTACCTCTTCGTCCGCTCGTTAGGCCGCAAAGGTTGGCTCAAGAAGGATGATGTTGTGCTGATGGAGACCGCCATCCCCTATTTCAGCCAGCGCATCGAACAAAACCCGAAAGACGTCTTCGCCTACAACCTGCGCGCCATCCTCTGGAAAGACAAGAAGGAATACGACAAGGCCATGGCCGATTACGACCAGGCGATTCGCCTGGAACCTAAGCAGGGAGTCCATTACCACAACAGGGCCGCGATGTGGGCGGCGCGGCAACAACACAAGAAAGCCCTGGCGGATTTTGACGAGGCCCTTCGCCTCAAGCCCAATTACATGTTGGCCCACCGGCTGCGCGGCCAAAGCTATCTCGCCCTCAAAGAATACGACAAGGCCCTCGCGGACTTCGACAAGGCCATCGAGCTCACTCCCAAATTCGCCGGCCTTTTCTACGATCGCGGCAACACTTGGGTGGCGAAAAAAAACGACGCCAAGGCGCTGGCCGATTTCACCCAGGCCATCGGACTGGACCCGAAGGAAGCGCCGCCGTTTCGCGCGCGGGCGCTGGTATACAGCCGCTCGAAGGAATATCCCAAGGCGCTGGCCGATTTCGACGAGGCGCTGCGGCGCAATTCCAAGTATGCCCAGGCGCACGCCGATCAAGCCTGGCTGCTGGCCACGTGCGCCGACGACCGCTATCGCGACGGCCAAAAGGCGGTGGCCGCGGCGCGCAAGGCCTGTGAGTTGAGCGCCTGGAAAACCCCTGGATACCTGAGCACCCTGGCGGCGGCCTCTGCCGAGGCCGGCGACTTCAAGGAAGCGATCCGCTGGCAAAACCGGGCCCTCGAATTCGCCGCTTACGCCAAACTCTATGGCAACCGGGCGCGGCAACGCCTCAAGCTGTACGAGGCGGGCAAAGCGTATCACGAGAAATGACCGGAGGACACCAGCAGCGGGCTGGCGGCTGCAAACCTCCTTGGCCAGGATAAGCCGGGAGTTTACTCGTCCTATGCGTCGGCCAGCGAAACCAAGAGGCGCTTGCCCACTGCTTCGGCGTAGCGCACGAGGGTTTCCACGGTGGGGTTGGCCCGTTGCCCGGTTTCGAGTTTCGACAGTGCCGAACGGTCCATGCCGGTGAGTTTGGTCAAGTCGGCAAGGCTCAGGCCCTTCGCTTCGCGTGCGGCTTTCAGTTGCCTGAGCAACTCCTGCAGCTGGTCGAGGGTCGCCAAACGTTCGTGGTGGCGGGCGATCAGGTCGGGCAGTTCCGCGGCGACCTGCTCTCGAATCGTGTTGTACCTGGCGGCTTCTTCCGGGGTGAGCCGCCGATTGCGGGTGATACGTTTCATAGTCGTTGCCTCCTCGGAACATCGAACCCCGTCACCGGGTAGACGGTATCGGCATCGATTTCTTCGTACACCACCATCAGATGCCGACCCGTGCCGGTGTCTCCAAAGACCACAGGCCTGCCGGAGGACCGGCTAATGTCCGCGTCCGTCGCGTTCTGGAATACCTCTTCGACCTCTTCCTTCGTGACTCCGTGTTCGGCACAATGCTGGACGTTGCCATCGGGATCGTCGTCGAGGTCCCAGATAATCGAGTCGAATAACATGACCCCCGTTTCTCCTTCCTTGTGGAATTATAATACCACGGCTCGACACGTTGCGTCAAGTCGGAAAGGCCAACAGCGGTCCTCAGCCGGGATTGACTGGGGGCAGCGGCGGATAGACAAATGAGTCGCCAAGCGACAGCGGATAAGGAATAAGCAGCCTGACGTCGGAAACCCCTTGCTGGCGCGTTGGGTTCCAAATAATCTTTTCCCTGGCAAAGGAGCTTCCATGCAAAATCATCTTTGGGCGATAGTGGCACCGCTGTTCCTTGCCCTTGGGTTTTTCGGTCCCGTTGCAGGGGACGACGTCAAGAAAGACGGCAGGGCCGTCCTGTTCAACGGCAAGGACCTGTCGGGCTGGGACACTTGGCTGGGCCGGCCGTTCAAGGAAAAAGAAGTCGTCGGCCTGAACAAGGACCCGAAACAGGTTTACACCGTGGTGAGCGTGGACGGCCAACCGGCCATCCGCATCTCCGGCGAAATCTTCGGCGCTTTGACCAGCAAGGAAGAGTACGAGAATTACCACTTGAAGCTGGAGTTCAAGTGGGGAAAGAAAAAATGGCCGCCCCGCGCGAAGATGGTCCGGGATAGCGGTTTGCTGTACCACTGTGTCGGGCCGCACGGCGCCGCCGGCTCCTTCTGGATGCGCTCGCAGGAATGCCAGATTCAGGAAGGGGATTGCGGCGATTACTGGAGCGTCGCCGGCGCCATCGTGAACGTCAGCGGCGAACGCAAGGGCGGCACAGGCCCCGTCGTCTTCAACAAAGCAGGCCCCAACCTTTTCACCGTGCCCGGCAAGAACAGCGGCGGACCACGCATCGTCAAGCATCCCGATAATGAAAAACCCACCGGCCAGTGGAACATCATCGAGCTGTTGACCGTGGGCCAGACCAGCTACCACGTTGTCAACGGCAAGGTGGTGATGGTCCTGACCAAATCCCGGCAGATCGTCGATAAGAAAGAAATGCCGCTCACCAAGGGCAAGATTCAGTTACAATCGGAAGGCGCCGAAATCTTCTATCGCAACATCGTCCTGCGGAAAATCACCAGGTTCCCGGATGACTTTTGAGGTAATGGACAGGAACAAGCGGGCGCGAAACGCGAAGCAGGCTTGCCGTTTAGCGTTCGCGGAATCTCTTGGAGGGACGTCATGGACCGCCGCCAATTCCTTCAAGTCGGGGCCGCCGGCGCCCTTGGGCTCTCCGGATATTGCCAGCCCCCGGACAAGGAGCAGGTTCTATACAACGGCATCCGCCTGCCGTCGGTCTGGCCGCCGCGACCCAAGAGCCTGACCAACGAACCCATGGCGGTGCCGTATCTGATTGCGCCGCCCGCGGTCATTCCCATCGACGTGGGCCGGCAACTGTTTGTCGATAATTTCCTGATCGAGCGGACCAATCTGCAGCGGACCTTTCATACCCCGACCTATCACAAGAACACGCCGGTGCTGCGCCCCGATCAGAAATGGGAACAAACCGGGCAGAATCCCTGTGCCATGGTCTTCAGCGACGGCGTCTGGTTCGATCCGCGCGCCGGCCTGTTCAAGATGTGGTACATGGGGGGCTACGTGCGCTCGACATGTTATGCCACCTCGAAGGACGGCCTCACCTGGGAAAAACCAAAGCTCGACGTGGAAAAAGGCACGAATATCATCCACGCCGGCTACCGCGATTCCACGATCATCTGGCTGGACCACGCGGAAAAGGACGCGAAAAAACGTTTCAAGATGGTGCGCTCGCTTCGCCGCAAACCGAGCTGGGGACTGGAAGTGCACTTATCGCCGGATGGTATTCACTGGCAGTCCGCGGGTTTCAGCGGGCCGTGCGGCGACCGGACGACGCTGTTTTACAATCCCTTCCGCCGCGTTTGGGTGTACAGCCTTCGCGCGGGTGATCCCAAGCTGGGCCGGGTGCGGCGTTACTGGGAAAACGCGGACTTGATGGCCGGGCAGCATTGGAAGGAAGGCGAGCCGGGGTGGTGGGTCGGCGCCGACCGCCTCGATCCGCGGCGCGACGACTTGAAAACGCCCTGCCAGCTTTACAACCTGGATGCCGTGGCTTACGAAAGTATCTTGCTCGGCTTTTTCGACATCTGGCGCGGCCAACCCAAGGATCGGGCCAAGCCGAACGAGATTGTCCTGGGCTACAGCCGCGACGGCTTCCACTGGGACCGGCCGTCGCGCCGGGCGTTCTGCCCCGTCTCCGAGCGCCACGGCGACTGGAACTGGGGCAACGTCCAATCGGCGGGCGGCGGCTGCCTGGTTGTGGGCGACCAGCTGTATTTCTATGTCAGCGGCCGGGCGGGCGTCAAAGGCAGCACCGCGTCCGGCGTCTGCACCACCGGTTTGGCCGTCCTGCGTCGTGACGGCTTCGCCTCCATGGACGCCGGCAAATCCGAGGGCTCGCTGACCACCCGGCCCGTCCGCTTCGCCGGCCGGCACTTGTTCGTCAATGTCGCAGCTGCGGCGGGAGAAATGCGCGTCGAGGTGCTGAACCGGGAAGGCAAGGTGCTCGCCCCTTTTACCCGCGCCAACTGCACGCCCATCCGCAGCGACCGCGTGTTGCACCCGGTCCAGTGGCGCGGCGCCGAGGACCTGGCCAAACTGGCCGGTCAATCGGTCAAGTTCCGCTTTTCTCTGACCAACGGCCGGCTGTATGCGTTCTGGGTCAGCCCAGACAAACGCGGGGCCAGCCACGGCTACGTGGCGGCGGGAGGACCAGGATTCAAGGGGCCGACGGATACGGTCGGGATCGGGACCTTGCCGTGATTGGCCGCTTGCGGCTTAGCGGGTCAGTTACTTGTTCTGCTGGGCCTTGAGCCACAATTCGAGCAGAAACTTGGCTTCCACCTTGCGCGTCGCTTGATTGAAAAGCAAGCCTTTCAGTTGCTCGGCGGCCGGGTTCTTGGCCTTGGGATTGACGACCAGTTTGGTTTTCACCAGGTCTTTGAGAATATCGCTGGCCAGGTCGCAGGCGGTGAAGGCCTTGACCTTGCCTGAGTCGCTCTTAACGGTGCAGGTGGAAAATTTCCCGCCGCTTTCAAAATCAAACGTCATCGCCAGCATGTGCTTTTTTTTGAGGGCGCTGGCGTAGTGGAAGTCATAATACATACGGAAGCCGTCACGCAAGGAATCCACCCCCTTGTAGTCGGCGCGGTTGAACTTGGTTGTTGGATGGGCCACACGCAGAATGGTGCGGACCTGAGCATCAATCAAAGATCGGGCCTTGTGCTCGGCTGTGTCATCAGCCGCCTTAAGAACTCCGGAAAAAAAGTTCGAAACAGTAATCAGGAATAGAATTCCCGTCGCTTTATTCCATCCATTCATGATGCACCTCGAATGCGCAAAGCAAATGATAGAAAGCATCCCTTGGAATGGTAAAATCGGAGGGCGAGAATCTCAAGAAAAAAAATGGCCACGGGATTGCCTCCTTTAGGCCCAGGCCTTTCGTAAGGTTTTTCCTTTTCTTTTTTTGCGGCCCTGGCGAAGGTAATTCACGGCAGTAAAGGTATGGGCGTCGGTTTCCTTGGCCGCTATTTTTCTCGCATCCGGCCTAGCGTCGGTTACCACATTTTTTTTGTGGCCTGGGAATAATAACCCCTCGTTACGCTTTTTGCCCGTGCGACGTACAAAAGAAAAATCCTCGAGGTCAAGGTAGGAGGCGGCTTGTTCGCCGCCTTGGGTCAAGGACAAAAAATCCCCCTCTTTCTTGAGAAAGCCCTGTTGTGCCAAATTGGCAATGAGGTTTTTTATCCGCAACCCAGGACCAAAATGACGTTGAAAGTCTTGGACCTTGTTGCAAAATCCCACTTTGATGGCCCAAAGAACAAAGAGCTTCCTGGGATTCAGCACCACGGCCGCCACTTGCCAATCTTGTTTGCTGGGCCAGGTCATTTTCTTTCTCCTCGACGAAACTCCAAGTGCCGGCGAGCTTCCACCCGTTGGACCACACTTTGGAGCAGGTGACATTTTTTTACTTCGCGTTTACCGTACCAGTATACCGCGCCATAGACATTTTCTAAATCTTTTATTGCTCCCTTGGCACTTATCCTTTTTTGTAGCTTTGGGGAATCAGCACAAACACTTTTGGGGCGATATCGGGATGTTCACAGAAATCATGAGCTTCAGCCATTGCGCCCGGGGATTCTTCAACAAGAATGATGATCAGATGAGCGGCTAGAGCCTGGGCAAATTCCTTGGTCTTTTCGGAGAATTGGCCGGCGGAGCCCGCGATTTCCTCGCTGAACAAGGCATGGTGGCCTCTTCTGCGTAATTCCGCCCGAATTTGCCGGCGTTTCCTGGCCAGCGGGGTTCTTTTCTTGGGATCTTGTCCCCAAACTAAAATGCTCAAAGCGATTTTCCCTGTCTTTGTCGTCAGGGATTCCACCGCTTTCATGAACCGAAGGCGCTCCCGTTTGGCTTCCGGCGTCAAACCTTTTGGAATGTCGGGCCCCATAATCTATCAATATAGCATAGCCGACAACTTCTCCCGATATTCATTGGCCAGCGGACTTGTCACACCAATGATTTGGAAGATATGGACCATGGCCTCGCGAACCTTTGCGGCGGCCAGCTTGGCGTCGCGCTCGCCGGCGGACAGCAGCATGTCGAGCGCTTCGGGGTATTGGGCGGCCGCGGCCAGGACGCAGCCGATCTCGTAGCGGGCCAGTGCGTTGTTCGGGTCGGCCTCCAGGCGCTGACGGGCGGTAGTCTCATCGGCCAACTGGGCTAATTCGCGCAGAGCCATCCGCGCCTTGAGGCGATCCACTTCTTCTCCCGCGGCGAGGTTTTCCAGGATTTCCCGGGCCTGCGGGTCCTGGCCCTGGGCGATGAGGACGCGGGCCAGGCCGAGCGGGGCGGCTTCGTGACGGGCATCGCGGGCCACGGCCTGGCGATACAGTTGCTCCGCCCGCGCCGGGTCGGTTTCCTCCACCGCTTTGGCCTGGCTTGTCAAGCGATCCGCCTCGCTGGGACTGAGGCGATCGAGGAATTCGCGAATCTGGTAATCCGGCAACAGGCCCATGAAATCGAGCACCGGCTGGCCGCCGCGGAAGGCGATCACCGTGGGAATCGACATGATGCCGTACTGAGCGGCCAATTCCTGATTGTCGTCGATGTTGACCTTGGCGAGGAGGACTTCGCCCTGGCGCTCGTCGATCAAATTTTCCAGGACGGGGGCCAGCAGGCGGCACGGGCCGCACCACGGCGCCCAGAAATCGACCACCACCGGCACCACGTGCGAGCGCTGCAGGACGGCGTTGTCGAAATCGCCCTGGTCTACGGCAAAAATCCAGGCAGATGCGGCCACAGTTGTATCCTCCACCAGTGGAATTTGGACTCACCTTTTTCATTTTAGGGTGCGAAGACAAATCGGCTGGATTAGAATGGAAAAGGCGGTTCCTAGCGGTTCAGGGGGGGCCAACCAGTCAGTAGGACTTCCAGCCTTGATGGAGGGCCGAAGTCAGACTGGAAGCCTAACCTACCACGGATCGTAGCGGGAGAGTTCTACTCCACACCGCGCCACCTTCAAATCGTTCCGCGAGCCGCTCGACGACTGGACGCTAAAGGAGTTGACCGGCCATTACGTCAACTATCGCAAGGAAATCAGTCCACGTGATGCTCTTCTGCCGGAAAGCTTATTCCGGTTATACGCAGTCTGCACCCGCACGCCGCGCGATCTTTTCAGCGCGGTTGCCAAGGAGGAGGTTCGACCCGGCGTCTATGTCTGCCGGCGCGGCACGGACGCCATTCGCATCGTGGTGGCCGCGGAGCTGCCCCTGACCGAACACAACGCCATGCTACACCTCTTCAGTGCTGCCGGCGATCGGATACAATATGGACGGGAACACTATCAGTTGCGGACGCGAAATATCAGCACCATTGTCAGCAAACTATTCCAGAACTACCAAACGGAGGGACTACCCAGGCCCTACACGATGGACGACCTGAAGAAAGAAATCGCCAAGGAAAACCTGGACAAGCTCACCCCGGAGGAACGCCTGCACGGCATGAAACCGGAGGAACTGCTTCAAGGGTTGACGCCCGAGCAGATAAAAGCCTGGCAGCGCCTGCACAAGCGTTCGCTGACCTCCCGAAAAAGGGAATCCAAGCCGAAATAATAATTCCAAACTCGAGGCCCGTCCTTGGAACATTCGGAGGGACTACCCATGCAAGTTCGCCGACTCCCGAAAGAAGAAATCCAAGCCGAAACAGTAATTCCGAACGCAACTCGTCCCCGGATACTTCGGAGGGATTACTCATGCCCTACACAATAGAATTGAGTGGTCAGTGGTGAGTGGGGAGTAGTGAGTGGGGAGTAGTGAGTGGTGGCCCACGTCGCGGGTAGCATCGAGCCATGAGTCAAGCTTTTCCTCATTCGGCGGTCCATGAGATTTTTCCGGCGGTGTCGCGACCGGGGCTGGTGGATTACTTCCTCATTCTGGCCGGTTGCGGGCTGTCGCTGCTGCTGGTGGAATGGAGCGGGTTGCAGGCGGCGCCGCCGGGAGAGGGCGCCGCGACGGCGGTTTGGAAAATCTTGGCCTATTTGCTGTTTCTGCCGCAGGGGATGTTGCTGGGCTGGCCGCTGTTTTTCGCCACGCAGCGCCTGGCCGGCCGCGAGCAGGCCCTGTCCGCCGGCGAGTGGGTCTGGGGCGTGGCTTGGCTCGGCTCGGTCGCGCTGGTCACATGGATTTGCTGGCATTATTTCGGGACCTTGCCCGAGTTCTTGCAGCCCGGCTCGTTCAAGAAAACCGTGGTGTTCGTCTACGTCCTTTATGTCCTGACCCTGGCCGGCATCGCCGCGGTGATCGTCCTGATCGACCTGGTCGGCCGCTGGCCGCAGCCATGGACGCATTCGTTTGGCCTGGCCCTGCTGATCTGGCCAATCCTGCCGCTGGCCGGGTTGTGGCTGGGGAATGTCAAGCTGGAATAAGAAACCATCCGAAAACAGGAAGCCGCAGGCTTCAGCCGGCTTCAGCCTGCGGAAAATCCGCACCCTGAAGGGTGCGGCTACCGTTTTCGGATAATCTCAAAGTCCCACCAATGAACCCGCGAACACGAAACCCCATGACCAACGTCCTCGGGCTGGACATCGGCGGCGCCAATCTCAAGGCGGCAAACCACCAGGGCCACGCCCGCTGCGTGCCGTTTGCGCTGTGGAAAAATCCCCACCTCCTGGGGGATCAGCTTCAAAACCTGCTGCGGGCCTTGCCGGAGGCTGACGTTGTGGCGGTCACCATGACCGGCGAGTTGTGCGATTGCTTTGCCAGCAAACGCGCGGGGGTCCACTTTATTCTCGATGCCGTGGCCGGGGTAGCCGGCCAGCGACCGGTGCGGGTGTGGAGCACGCGCGGCCGTTTCCTCGATCTGGACACGGCCCGAACCGTTCCACAGGAAATCGCCTCCGCCAACTGGCTTGCGCTGGCCCAATATGCGTGTCGTTTTCTGGAAGGCCAACCGGGGCTTCTGATCGATATCGGCTCCACGACGACGGATATCATCCCGTTATGGGGGGGCCGGCCGCAACCGCGCGGCCGGACCGATCCGGAGCGCCTGGACAGCGGCGAGCTGGTATATGTCGGGGTTCGCCGCACCCCGCTCTGCGCTCTGTTGCCGCCGCCGTCGGCCGCCGAATGGTTTGCCACGACCCTGGATGTGCATCTGGTCCTGGGCCATGTGCCGGAGGACGCCGACGACCGCGACACCGCCGACGGCCGGCCCGCGACCCGGGATTGCGCCCACGCCCGCCTGGCTCGCATGCGCTGCGGTGACGGAGAATCGTTTTCCCTGCACGAGACGACGCTCATCGCCCGCAAGGCTTATCAGCGGCAGACGGTCTGGATTCAGCAGGCCCTGGTCGAGGTGACCCAAACCATGCCCGAACCGCCGCGAGAGGTGATCCTGGCCGGTAGCGGCGAATTCCTGGCACGGCACATTGTCGAGGGCCAGGGTGGGTCCGAAAAACGGATTCTTTCCTTGGCTCGTCGTCTAGGCCCGGAAGTTTCCGCGGCGGCTTGCGCCTATGCCGTGGCCGTGCTGGCGGCGGAAAACGCGGAGGGCTGATAGGCCGGGACGGAGTTTGGGCCGATGACCCCCTCCTGGAAGTTCCCTGTTACTTCCAAGGAAGCCAGCGAAACCAGAAGGGTGGCCGGTCCCGAATCGTAAACCGCCCCCGGCGGCCTTCGTAGAAAAACGACTCCCAGCGGCCCAAAAGGTCGCGGCCTATTACGCCGTGAAAGCCGACCAAGGAAGGTGGCAGGGGCAAGCGAGCCACAACAATTTCCGACAGAGAGGTCAGCGCGGTGCCCGGGAAATCCAGCCGAACCCAGTACAGACCGGTTTCCGCCGACCCCACTGTCGTCTCAACTCTCACCGTGCCTAAGGAGGGTGTGTTCAATTGGGAAAGGACTCCCGGGACCAAGCTCGTCCGCTTGGACCCAGTATCAATGATAAGATGGACTGGAAAGGAAACCGGCACGTTTTGGCCGCGTCTACGCCGGACAACTTCATGGCCTTCCGGAAGCCTCACCCGGGCAGGCAGAATCAAATGGTCGTGAACATCCCCCGAGTATTTACCCATCTCTGTTTGAGCCCTTAGCCGATCCTCCGGACCGAAGGATGGTTAATGTCCACGAAATTAACCCACTCCGCCTCGTCCTTGGCAGTGATCTCTCGGACCATCATCTTGACGTCTCCGAAACGGCGGAAACCTTCCACCACGGCCTCGGAAGCTGTGCGGAAAACCCCCACCACCTCATCTTGGTGCACCAGGACAATCCAACCAAGATGGTTTTTCACTAGGCTCTCTTTCTCTCTTCGGTAAGCCGCCTCCTCGCGGGAAAAATCCGCTGGGGGATCGTCAGGTCCAAGGACGGAGGAAGGTTCTGAATAGGTTATTGGCTGGCTCATGGCCTACTCCAAGCAGGGGACAGCGGCAATCAAGGAGTTTAGATGTATTATACCCAGGCTGGGCCGTGATGTGAAAGGCTTTCAAGGTAATTCCGCGCGGAGACAACCACATGATCACCGTCGTTAAAGTCGGCGGCAGCTTGTACGATGTGCCCGATCTGGGACCGCGCCTGCGCGCCGGGCTGGCCAGATTGGAATCCTCTGCCGTCCTTCTCGTTCCGGGGGGCGGCCCCACGGCGGACGTGATTCGCCGGCTCGATCAGCAGCACCGGCTCGGCGAGGAAGCGTCGCACTGGCTGGCGTTACAGGCCCTTTCCCTCAACGCGGCTTTTCTGGCCCGTTTGTTCCCCTTCCCCGTCATTTCCCAGCCGGAACATCTGGACGGCCCCGGGATTCTCGATCCGTTTCAGTTTGTCCAGGAAGATGAAGGCCGCCCAGGCAGTTTGCCCCATTGCTGGGAGGTAACCAGTGATGCGGTTGCGGTTCGGGCAGCGGCGGTTTTTCACGCCCGCCGCTTGCTCCTGCTCAAAGCGGTGACGATTCCCCCGTCCCTGTCCTGGGAGGCCGCCAGCCGAGAAGGATACGTGGATGCTTATTTCCCCACGGCGTTGCAATCTGCACCGGGTCTGGAAGTCCGCGCCGTCAATTTTAAAAGTGGGGAGTGGTTAAGCCCAGGGACGGCCGTCCCTGGGCTTTCAAGAAAGTGGTGAGTGGTCAAGCCCAGGGACGGCCGTCCCTGGGCTTTCAAGAAAGTGGTGAGTGGTTGGGTTGATTCCTACCCACCACTTGCCAGTCCTTCGACCAGGTCGCGCACGCGGGCGGCAGAAACCGCGGCGTCGCGGTGTCCGCCGGCACACACGGCACCGCGGACGGCAATCCAATCCGGCTGAATACCCTTCAGCCGGGCGATCTCCTTGGGTCCCAGGGAGCCGGCCAGGGCCAGGCGAACCTTGGCGGCCCGGCAGGTCCGGCGGAGGTCTCCAAGGTCCTCCAGGGATAGCCAGTCGAGCAAAGTTAGCCGCCGCCCGCCGTTTTCTCCCTTTGCATACGTGTCGATCAACAGGATATTCCCCGCCTGCCGGCAGGCAAAAGCCACGACCTGGGCCACGGGGGGGGCGTCGGCGCGTTGCCAATCCGCGTACGCGGTGAGGACAAGGTGAGGCCCTTTTTCCGAACTCCGCTCGCGGACCTTATTCAGAAAAAGATTTTGCCAATCGCGTCCCCGGCATCCGGCTAGACCAAATTTCGCGTAGGTCAAGTCGGGGGGAATCGAGCCGGTCGCGTAGGCCAATTCTCCAAGGGCGGCGCTGACCGGGCGGCGGCCGGCCACGCAGCCGACCACGCCGGCAATGACGGCATCCGCAGCCCGTCCGAGGGGGCCGTGGCGCGGCTCCTTCACGTCAATGATGGCCGCCCCGCCTTCCAGGGCCGCCACCGCTTCCGCAGGCGAACGAACGCTGACTAATAAACCGGCCATGATGTTGCAGGTCCGAAAGGACATATACCGTGGGGCATTAAGCCATCAACTCAACCCTGCGCGGGAAAATATTTCTTTACCAGCTCCTCCTCCGGCCGCGTCCACAGGCTCACGGCGATGCCCAGGACCAGCGACGCGAGCAAACCCCAGACCAGCGGATCGACGCCGCCCAGATAATACGGTTTGAAGGCGATCTTGCCTTCCTCCTGCAAGCCGGGAATCCAGCCGGCGCTGGCCAACCAGCCGAGCAGGTACAGGGATAAGACGGCCAGGAATCCGCCCAGCATTGACGCCAATACCCCTTGGCGGGTGGCTCGCCGCCAGTATAGGAGCATGACCATCGGCACCAGAAAGGAACAGCCCTGGCCGGCGCCCGTGAACACGATGATGTCCTGCAGATAATCCGGCGGATTCAGGGCGCCGAGCACCACGATCGCGCCGACCAGGGCCGTCACCAGGTAGCTAAAAACTTTGAGGGTCCGCGGCGAAGCGTCGGGATTGATGGTCCGCTGGTAGAGGTCGCGCACCAGGCTGGAACTGATCATCAGCAAAAAGGCCGCCACGGTGGACATGATGGCGGCGTAAGGGGCGGCCAGGAGCAGGCCGGCCACCACCGGGTCGGCCACGCGCCGCACCATGGCCGGCATGATGCTGTCCGGCTGGCCCTCGCTGCCCATTTCCCGCAGGTATTCCGTGGGGAAAATGGCCCGGGCGCAAATGAAAATGACCAGCAAGCACAGATACGTGATCAGGTAATAGCCGCACACCAGGAGCAAAGCGCGGCGCAAA
Organism: uncultured Alcaligenaceae bacterium; assembly: GCA_964518515.1. Classification (GTDB taxonomy): domain Bacteria; phylum Planctomycetota; class Planctomycetia; order Gemmatales; family Gemmataceae; genus CAZFGM01. Next base: position 18,338 of record CAZFGM010000005.1, read on the forward strand.
CTGGGCGAATCTTTGAACGACATCTGCCGGACCATGCCGCTGGGTTGGCCGGCGGCCATCAACGACCACATGAGAAAAAACGAGAACGCCAAGCCCAAGGACAGAAATTCCGCGGGGCCCGGGCCGTAAACCAGGCTGGCTGGCGCACTTCCTTGCACCTTCAGGTCGCGCAGCCTTTCCGTCGCCGCCGCCAGGCCGGTGGAGCCGTTGTACGGCTGGACCGCCTGCACCGCCAGGATGGCCAGAATGATGACGCCGACCAGCATCACCAGCCCTTCGAGCACGTCGGTCCAGGTGACCGCCCAGAATCCCCCGTAAGTGGTGTAGGCAACCACCGTCAGGGCGAAAATGAACAGGCCGATGAGATAGCCCTTGTCCACCCTCAGGAAGAAAAACGCTTTCGGGGCCGGATAGGAAACCTTTTTGATCGCGTTCGCGCCCCCGGGAAGGATGAAGGTGACGAGAACTTCGCGGGTGTCCGGATCATCTTCGATTTTCCGGACCGTGGCTTTTTCATGCGGCAAGATCACTTTTTGCGTGTCGCGGGCGCCGTCGTTCAGGACAAAGGTCAGGACCAGGAATTTTTCCTTCGTGTCGGCCCGGAAAAGTGGCTGGAAGAAAAACACCTTCGCCGCCGGGTAGGGCGCCTTTCGAATCGCCTGGTCGCCGCCGGGAAGAGCGAACGTGACCTGGATTTCGCGGGTTTCGGAAAGATCTTCCAGGGCCCGAATCCTGGCCTGTTCCCAGGGCAGGGGGAGTTTTTGGATTTGCTGTTTACCGTCTTCGCGGGCAAAGGTCAGGACCAGAGTCTGCCGGTCAATCTCCGCCGGGAGAAGCAACTGTCCGGGCGCCGGCCGCAGACGCAGGGCCTCCTTCATCACCAGGCCCCCGGCCTTGAATTGGCCGATCAGGTTGACGATCAAAAATCCCAGGATAAGCAGCGTCGCGACAATTCCCAGGGAAGGGCTGTGAAACCGGTCGCGCAGCACGTCCGGCACGGTGACCGAGCCGGAAAGGCGGGCCACCTGGTTGATGCGCTTGGCCATGAGCGCCATCGTCGTCAGCGGCACGACCATGTAGCTGCAAATCCACAGGGCCATGACCCAGCCGTTGGTGTAGATGAGCGACGGGAAGCCCATGAAGGTGCCGCCGCTGATGCTGGTGGCGGCCACGGTCAGGGCCAGCACCCACGGCCCCAGCCCACGGTTGCCCAGGAAGTATTCCTTGACGAAGCTGCCGCGCGTCAGGTAGCGGTGGGCGAACACGCCCAGGGCGGCCACGCCCACCAGGTACAGGGCGAAGGCCAGCAGCACTTGCCAGCTTTCGGCAGGCAGATCAATGTCCATGCGGTTTTTCTTCCTCCGCTTCGACGCCCAGGTCGTCGTCGCTGATGCCGTACAGGGCGAAAAAGAAGGTGAAGATCGTGCAAATCAACCAGGGAATCAGGATGCCGATCAGCACCCAATCGGGAATGCCCAGGTAGTGCTGGAAATCGTCCGGTCCGCGCACGCCGGCCAGGCCCCACTCGACAACCCAGGAATCGTCCTCGTGCTGATAGCCGAAGAGGTAGCAGTAGCCGACCGACCAGACCAGGGCCAGGGCCCAGACGATCACCACCACGATGGCCTCGCGGCGCGAATTGCGAAACAGGCGCTGCGGAGCCTGAGGATCGGCCATAAGATCTGTCTCCTGCCGGTTTCTTTTTCAAACTGTACCGGCAGGCTGGTCCGGACACCAGGAAAAACCTGAGTGGAATCCGGTTCTTGCCAACGGAGGGCGCATTCTGTCCGAGCCGGAAGCGTGAGCGACGGCTGGCCGCTCCCGTCGCTTACGCTTCCGGCTCGGACAGAAGAAACCGGTTTGCACCAGGAAAAACCTCGGTGAGTTGCAGAACCGGCCGCGGTTTGATAGTTTGTCCGCAGGTGTTAATGACCGATTCTTCACGAGGTGCACCATGATGCGAACCATGCTGGTTGTGGCGCTGACGGTTTTTGGATTAGTGGCCCTGCTCGGCGCCGTGAACGCCGGCCAGGGCGACGAGGGCGACAAGAAAAAGGTCAAAGTCCGCCCACCCTATGTCCATGCCGTGATTTTCTATCTCAAAAAAGATGCCCCCAAGGACACCGTGGAAAAGGCCATCGCCGATTGCCACACGCTGTTGGCCAAGATTCCCACGGTCCGGGGGGTGTGGGCCGGCCGGCCGGCGGAAAAATCCACGCCCAAATTCGCCGCCAAGGATTACGATTTCGCCCTGTTGGTCCTGTTCGATAACTACGAAGGTTTGCAGGAATACATCGACCATAAGCTGCACATCGAATACGTGGAACGCCACGGCAAACATTTCGACCGCGTGTCGGTTTTCGATTTTGCCAATCAGAAAAAGTAATCCATGTCCCATTTAGCCGGCGAGCTCGCTCGCCGAGAAATCTATCCGCGGCGAGCAAGCTCGCCGGCTAAATGGATTGAGGAGTCCAGTCATGAAACGTCTTCTCCTAGTTGGCAGCTTACTGCTGATGGTCGCGGTAGCGGCCCTGGTGAGCCGGGGCGATCGCGCTGCCGGGCCGGACGAAACCGCCCGCGCTGCGGCCATCAAGCTCTGGGGCAGCCTAAGCGACGAACAAAAAAAGCTCGCCCTCAAAGACATCAACGACAAAGAGCGCTACAAGGAAGAATTCCCGCCGGTGAAACGGCCCGGCCTGCCTTTCTCCATGCTCACCGCTCAGCAAAAGAAAATGGTCGAGGAGGTGGTCCGCGGCATGACCTCGGAATACGGCGCCCAGCGCTGCCTGGAAGTGGCCAAGCAGACCGCCCCCGCCGCGCAGTACCTGTTCTTCTTCGGCGAGCCGGGGCCGAACAAGGCCTTCGCCTGGCGCATGGCCATGCACCATCTCACCCTGCTCTACGCCGAGTTCGGCAAGGACAAGGCCAATGAATTCGGTCCAGTCCTATTGGGCGGCAACCCCGTCAACAAGCTGTGGGACGACGAAGAAAACCTCGTCCTGAGTTTGTTCGCCACCTTGACCGAGGCGGAGCACAAGGCGGTCCAGGGCAAGGGCGGCCAGGCCTCCGGCGGGCTGGTCGGCAAGGCCGGCATCAAGATCGGCGATCTGGGTGAAAAAGCTCGCGACCTCGCCAAAAAACTGCTGGCCAAACGCCTCGAGGTCTTCTCCGGCGAACGTCGCAAGATTCTCGAAGATGTCATCCAGCAAGACGGCGGCGCGGACGGCCTGCGCTTCATCCTGTGGGGCAAGGCCGATAAGTCCCACCGCGACGGCGGCAGCTACCACTGGCGCATCGGCAACTCCCGTGTCGTCTGCGACTGGCAAACTCAGGGCAAAAACCACATCCACATGACCGTGCGGGCGCGGGCCAAGGGGTAGAATAGAAACCCCGCTTTCAGCGGCAGGTCCGGCTTGCTGAGCCGGACCTGCCGGCCCTATATGTCCCCCTGGCTGCGTGGATGAAGTTCGCTCGGCGGTTTCGCGTCGATAGACTCCCCCAGCAGCCCCTTGTCATTTGCCGGTAAGTCCGGCCGGGCAGGCGGGACCTATCACGAAAAAAACCACCGAAAACACTGTTTAAACGGGTAAATCAAGTGGTTCTTTTTATCCTTTTGATCTTTTGAATCGTGTTTTTGTTTTGGATAAATCCCATGAGCGACAGCGAAACTCCGCAACCCGAACCTAGCCCCAACGAACCGCAACCCCCGGCCGACACGTCGGGCTTACGCCCCGACGCCCGCGCGGGCAAAGCCGGCGAGCGCCATGGCAAGAAACCGTTTCGTCCCGAGGGAAGCGGCCGGGTGCGGCGCGTCCTCGAGCCGGTGCCCTCGCTGGAAGACGATCTGCGGTTCAGTGCCAAGCCCAATCTCAAGGACCTGGATGCCGAAATCGAGGGGGAGCTGGAGGCCGCCCTGGGAAGTTTGTCGGAAAAAGATCTTTCCGGGGAGAAGGCCCAGGACCAGCCGGCCGCCGAGGAATCGCGGCGCAAAAAGGGTAAAGTCCTGTCGATTCACGGCCCTGACGTGTTTGTCGATGTGCCGGGCGGCCGCAGCCAGGGAGTTCTGTCCCTGCAGCAATTTCCCGAAGGGCCGCCCAAGCCGGGCCAGGAAGTGGAATTCGAAATCGAGGGCTACGACGGCGCCAACGGTCTTCTGCTCCTGTCGCTGCACGGCGCCGCCGTGGTCGCCGACTGGTCCAGTGTCGCCGAGGGCATGATCGTCGAGGCCCGCGTCACCGGCACCAACAAGGGCGGCCTGACCGTGGATGTCAACGGCATTCGCGGCTTCATGCCCATGAGCCAGATCGACCTGTACCGCGTCGAAAAATCCGAGGACTATGTCAACCAGCGGCTGCGCTGCCTGGTCGTGGAAGTCAGTCCGGCCGAGCGCAACCTGGTGGTCAGCCGGCGGGCCCTTTTGGAGAAAGAGCGCGAGGAGGCCCGCGCCAAACTCTGGCAGGAACTCGCCGAGGGCCAGGTCCGCGAAGGCATCGTCCGCAGTGTCCGTCCCTTCGGCGCCTTCCTCGACCTAGGCGGCGCCGACGGCCTCTTGCCCATCAGCGAGATGAGCTGGCAGCGCGTCAACGACCCGACCACGCTCGTGCAACCCGGCCAGCGCCTCAAGGTGGTCGTCCTGCGCCTCGACCGCGACGCCCGCAAGGTCACCCTTGGCCTCAAGCAGCTTTTGCCCAGCCCGTGGGACGGCATCGAAGAAAAATTCCACGCCGGCAAAGTCGTGCCCGGCAAGGTGACGCGACTGATGGATTTCGGCGCCTTTGTCGAGCTGGAGCCGGGGATTGAAGGCCTGATCCACATCTCCGAACTGGCCATTTACCGGGTGCGCCGGGTTGTTGACATCGTGCAGCCGGGGCAGGAAGTGCGCGTCCTGATCCTGAACGTGGATGCCGCCGCTCGCAAGATCGGCCTGTCGCTCAAAGGGGCGTTGCCCAAGGAAGAAACCGAGGCCGCCCAGGAAGAAATGCCGGCGACAGAAGAAAAGCCCGACCAGCCGCGCAATGTTCCACTGCGCGGCGGCATCGGCCAGCAGTGGAATGTGCCGGAAAAAGGGGAATAGGATGGGGGACAAGATGGAAAAGGGAAACCCAATGGGATTCTGGCAAGGCGAAACCTGCGAATACTGCCAGGGTAACCTGGTGGAAAAACGGGTCAGCTCCAACCCGGGGAAGTAAAAGAAATCGACAAGAATATGTGGGCCATCAACCCCATTTGGATTGCCCTCGATCCGCCGGAGCCGATCAAGAAATCCGCCAAGCCCAAATCGCGGAAGAAATGACGTCCATCAGTGGCCAGAAATCTGCTTGGGGCGGCGTTCCAGGCCCGCGATCGCAAGGACCAAAAATTGTGGCCCTCAAAGTGTTCAAGGCGGTTCGGCTGCGGCACGCCTCGAACCGGCCGACGATGGTTAGGCCTGGTTAGGCCTCCCCGCCAAATTTCGTCGCGGTGGAAATACTCTTGACACCATGTTCATTACGCATGACCATAGTTGAAGGAAAAAATAACGGCTGACGAAGCGAAACGCCATTTAAGGGGGGCAATCATGGCGGCAGAACACGAGACCGGCCTTTCCCACCCGTGGCCGACACGGCGCGAGGCGCTGCAAGCGGGGGCAATCGGACTTTTGGGCCTTGGCATGGCCGAACTGTCCGCCTTACGCGGGTTGGCCAATGCGGAAACCCCTCGCGCGCGTTCGGTGATTTTCATTTTCCTGACCGGAGGCCTGTCGCACTTGGACAGCTTTGATCTGAAGCCCGAGGCGCCGGACTCTATTCGCGGCGAGTTCCAGCCCATCGCCACACGAACGCCCGGCATCCGCATCGGCGAGCATTTGCCTCTCTTGGCGCAGCGCAGCGACAAGTGGGCCTTGGTCCGCTCCGTGGGGACCGGCAGCAATGGCCACGAAGAGGCCTGTCACATGCTGTTGACCGGCCGGCTCGACATGCCGGCCGGTTTTTCCACGCAAAACGTTCCCAACCCCAACGAGTGGCCGTCGATTGCTTCCCTGGTCAATTTCGCGCGCCAAGGGCGCGGCCGCAACAATCTTCCCCCCGCGATCGTTCTGCCCGAACCCAGCGTCAATGAATCGGGGCGGGTCCGGCCGGGCCAGTACGCCGGCCGGCTTGGAACGCGCTGGGAGGCCTGGCACCTGCACATGGCTGCCAAGTGCCCGCTCGGCAACGGCGCTTGCCCGCACTGTTTCCGCTTCGAAGGCACTCCCTTTCGGCACGCCGCCGACACGATTTTCGAAACGCCCTCCCTGACCCTGCCCGAGGGCGGTTCCAACCGGTTGCGCGGACGGATCGCTTTGCTGGCCAATCTCGAACAGCAGCGCCGCGACCTGGAACGACGCGCCGAGAGCCAACGCTTGGATCGCCACCGCCAGCAAGCGCTCACCGTGCTGAACGACCCGCGAACTCGGCAAGCGTTCGAGGTCGAGCGTGCTGACGCGCGGACCCTGGCCCGCTACGGCCGCAACAAATTCGGCCTGTCCCTGCTCATGGCCTACCGCCTGGTCGAGGCGGGCGTCAACCTGGTCCAGGTCAATCTCGGCAAAAACTCTTCCTGGGACACGCACCGCCGTAACTTTGTCAATTTGAAAGACAATCTCCTGCCCTACTTCGACCGGTCCGTGTCGGCCTTGCTCGACGACCTGGCCGGGAGCGGTTTGCTGCGCGACACGCTGGTGATCGTGACGGGCGAGTTTGGCCGCACGCCGCGGATCAACCGGGACGCCGGCCGCGACCACTGGGGCCCGGTGATGAGCGTCCTGCTCGCCGGCGGGGGCATCCAGGGCGGCCGCGTCATCGGCGCCTCCGACCGCATCGGCGCCCAACCGGTCGCCGACCGGCAAACTCCGGAAAACCTGGCCGCCACTCTCTACGCCGCCCTCGGCATTCCGCACACCACCACCTGGAACGATACCGACGGCCGGCCCTACGAGCTTTACCGCGGCCAACCCATCCGAGGATTGACGTAGACCTGGTGTTGGGCGAGAAGACGGAACGGCGGGCAGTTTGCGCCGCGGGGGGTGAAGGAAACATTTGCCCGATTCAATCGACCCAGACTATAATCATTTCCATGCCGCTGCCGAACCACAAAACCTCCGACATGATAAAATCTTACTGAAAAAACCCGTTGGATGGTGGTTCATCGGATGATGGTGGTTTCCATCCTAACATTTTGGCCGAATACAACCTGACAAACCCGCAATTCTTACATGAAACGACAACAAACGGAACAATGCCCATCTTAAATTTCATCCAAGCTTCCGGCAGAATTGGCTCTTCTCCGATCAAACAACCGGCATCTTGACCGGAAGAACTACAAACTCTCGCCTGTTGGCAATGCTCCTTCAACCATTCACGGACATGCTGGACAAAATCACCGTTCCCGGTCTGCTTGGCCCTCAGCACGGCCGCGTTGAGTACCTTCCCGTTGCTTACATTTATGGCGCTGGGCGGATTGCTTGCGATGAAACCGGAATGGCTAGAAAAAAGGTTTCCCGGCAAAGCGGGCAAACGAATTCCTTCCCAAAAAAAAAGGGATCAACCTCAACCCTTTTCTTGCAAAGTGGGCAAACAAACATGAACGCCTTCAAGCCTTGCCTTTGGCTGTCTGGGGCGGGGCGAGATTCGTACTCCTCGGTGGCCGAACGAACTGGAAATGATAAATGAGAACCACAATGTCGGCACTTAACTGCCTTTTCAGGAATACCTCCGAGGCAATATGGGCATTTCCTAAAAAATTGCCTGCGTTTGGGACCCAAGGCGATAAAAAAGAGCAAAATAAAAATGGCAGCAATCAGCAAGGTCCATATCCACCACATATTTTTCCTCGGGTAGGGTCACCGGTGAAATCTATTGCTATTGTTAAGCCCCAACAACAGGACATGCAAGCAAAAAATCTAGGGAAAAATTTTTCCCGCGAGCCCAAGGCCTCAACCCGCTTGCCCCCGGTTGCCCAATACTGTTCGGCACGGCGTTTTTGATGAAACCACAACGGGTTACAACCCTTCGAGTAACAGCGATTTTAGGTGTCAAATCCACTATTCGTGAACAAAAATCACCCGAACCGGAAGTTCATTTATATTGTGAGGTTACGCCGACCAAACTTCGTGCCGAACAGTATTGGCCGGCCATTTTTTTTTCAATATTATTCCAACTGACATGTTTCCGTGACCGTCAACCTGGAGCTATCTTTTCCAATCCTTTCCTGTCCGATACAATTCAGAAATAATAAGGAAAGTCGAAGGATTGGTTGCCACATGCCCACGATATTTCGTTCGATGAAGCGTGCGGAAGATGGACTGCCGGTAGTCGGCTCAAAGTCAAAAGAATTAGGTGTCCGTGTCCCCCCGGGCCCGAACGCAGATATCGATCTGGACCAGAACAATAATGTCATTCAAAACGGGAAAGGCATGTCGGTGGTGGCGAATTGGCGAAATTTGTTGCCGCACCTCATCCCCATGCGCCTCAAGCCGCTGTCTCCTGATGCGATTGGGGCCAATTTGCTCGCTTGCTACAAGATGGGCACGGGAACCTTTGCCGCCGGGGCCGTTAACCATGACTTGATATTGGTGTTGAAAAAGGGGACACTCCAGGCTGGCAATGTCGTGCCGGTCCAGGGCCTGCATCGCGACCAGTTTCAGGCGGCCTTGGCCGCGACCCGGGATCAGTGGTCCGTTGACGAGACGTAACCGTGGCTACTCAGCGATTTTTCGGGAACCCGCATTTCCTTTTTTACCTGCGCCTTCTGCGTCGCCTTCACCAGTTAATCCGCAAAGGCGCCGGCGAGACGGAAGAAGGGGAAGCGCTCAGGGAACGGATGGACGAGGTAGGTGAGTACTTGACCCAGGAGGAAGTTGATTTTGTGAAAGGAATTTCGATTGATTTTTACACAATTAATACGGTTCCGGGTATTCAGGCCAATCCTCCTGCGAATTTGCGGGAAGTCCTGAGTAAACATTTGGCCGCGCGGGACGCCCAGGATTATTCGAAGGCATTGGGGCTACTGAGAAAGATTGAGGTGTACCTTGAACCTGCTTTGGTAGCCTATTTCCGAGGCCGCATTTGGTCGGAAGCAGGAGAAATCGAAATTGCGGTGGATTTCTTTCAAAGAGCGAAAAACCTTGCTCCACAAAATGGGAATTACGCCGCCATTTGGCTGGAGGCTCTCTCGGGCGTCAATGCCGACGAAGCTTTGACGATCGCCAAGGATTTCCTCCAGCAGGCGGAAAATCAGCCACCCCCGGTTATCCTCAAGGCGGCTGAAATTGTATACACAACAACGCGAAAACTCCCAAGAGATGAAGAACAAGCGGCCATCCGGGAGTTGGTTCCGGTTTTCGAGGACGTCGTATTACGGCTGGAAATGTCCGGGGAGGTAGAATTTAGCTCTTCCCTCCTGCCAAGCGCCATTGGATTGCTAGGCCTTTGTCACGGCCGCTTAGGCGAAGTAGAAAAGGCTGGGGAAGTCTTCGATAAAGGGCTACATTTCTTTCCAAATGACGAAGTCCTTCTGATCGCCCGGGGTATACATCGATACGAGGTGGCCCCCGAAAACTCCCGGAAAGATTTCCAACAAGCCATCCGGTTAGGGTCGAGGCATCCATGGCCTTTTTTCTTCTTGGCCCATTACTACCTCTTGCATAGTCAATATGTAGAGTGCCTTGAGATGGCTCAAGCGGGTCTTCCCTTGGCCCAGTCCGATGCCATCCGTAGTGAATGCCTGGAGTGGATCGCCGTTTGCCAGGCGAACTTGGGATACCCCCCCGAAATCGTGCGTCAAGTATTCCATGCGGCGCATGAATTAGCCCCCGCCAACCCACGGATCGCAAAAAACCGCCAACTGTTTGAAGAAAGCGTATCAGGAATACCGCCCTCGCAAATCGCCTGGGAACAGCCTGCTCGCGAAACTGTGCAGTCATTAGGCCAGCGAGAGTTGCAGCCAATTGCGTAAGTAAGTGATAAACGTATAGATTTTTAGCTGTTCCAGGTCGTTCCGCCCACCAGCCCAAATAGGTGTTTCACAAAAGGAGCCGGTGCATGCCGCCGCCTGATCATCGACCCCTCCGTCTGGGCATGTTCCTGATGCCGGTGCATTCCCCGGCCAAACCGCTGGGGCAATGTTACGACGAAGACCTGGAGCTGATTGTCCGTTGCGAGGAGCTGGGGTTGGAAGAATTCTGGGTGGGAGAGCATCACTCGTCCACGTATGAAAACATCGTCATGCCGGAGATTTTCATCGCCAAGGCCCTTGGCGTGACCAAAACGATCCGGCTCGGCCCCGCGCCGGTGTGCCTGCAATATCACCATCCGGTGCACGTGGCCGGCCGGTTGGCCTTCCTGGATCATCTGGCGCACGGCCGGCTCAACGTCTGCTTCGGGCCGGGGGCCATTCCCACCGACATGGAAGTCTACGGCATCGATCCCAAGGAAAGCGGCGCACGCGTGGCCGAGGCCATCGACATGATCCTGAAAATTTGGACGTCCGAGCCGCCCTATGAAATAGAGGGGCAGTTCTGGCGGATTCAGCTCAAACGCCAGGTCGATGCGGAAATGGGCCTGGGCGCCTTGCACAAGCCGCTGCAGCGCCCGTATCCGCCCATTCACGTTCCCTGTGTCCACCGCAATTCCCAGGGCCTCAAGCAGGCGGCCGCGCGCGGATTCCTGCCGATCAGCCACCACATGGTGTCGGCCCAGGTGCTGCAAAATCACTGGCAGACCTACCAGGCGGGCGCGGAATCGGCCGGCCGAACTACCCAGCGGGCCAATTGGAAAGTCAGCCGGAACATCTTTGTGGCCGACACCACGGCCGAAGCCCGCCGCCTCGCCCGCGGCAACTCGCTGGGCAAGTGCATCGAATATATCCTCGAGCTGACCCGCCGCGGCCCGGGACTGGCCATGTGGAAACGCGACCCGGACATGAGCGATGCCGACTGCAACCTGAATTATTTCCTGGACGAAGTGATCATCGCCGGAGATCCCCCGGAAGTCGTCCGCCGGCTCGGCCAACTCCGGGAGCAGATCGGTGATTTCGGAACCTTGGTGCTGGTGGCCCACGATTGGGATGACAAACAGCGCTGGCTGGACAGCCTGGAGTTGTTTGTCCGCGAGGTGGTGCCCCAGCTCAAGAAACAGGGGATAGCCCTATGAACGCAGCCAAGACGGTGCCAGCATCAATATTCGATGAATTCCCGGCGCCGCAGACCTTCCAGGTCTAAGGTCCCCGATTTAGGATCCAGTTTGATTTCCCACCGCTCCAACGTGAGAGCCCCAATGATAGCGTCGAGTTTGTGGCCATCGGCGGCACCGAGGTCCGCAACGGGAACTGCGTCGGTAAAGAAGTCCAACCCCTCGATCTTGCCGTTGAACAGGCACAATTGCGTGATGTCAATGGTTTGCCCACCTAACAGAACCCTTATGGGCTTGGAAACCATCGTGTAGGGGGCCTGCGCGACAAGACTGGACTGGACATAGCTATTGACCGCACCGGTGTCGAAGAGCGCCGTCGCGGGCTGACCTTCAATTTCGATGGTTTTGATAATCCGGGCCATAGCCTTGCCCCTTTGGTCGGAACGTGATAATAGTTGAACCTTCCATGGGTATTCTGCCAGGGTGGAGTACATCTGTCAACAACTCGCCTAAGGATTCGTAGGGTTGTCTGTGAGGTTTGCCCAGTGCAAGAAACAAAGGGTATTTCCATGAACGCAGCCAACACCGTGCCCATTCGCCATGGCATGTTCATCATGCCGTTTCACAATAATCCGGCCAAACCGCTGGCCCAGTGCTACGACGAGGACCTGGAGCTGATCGTCCGGGCCGAGGAGCTGGGCTTTGAGGAATTCTGGATCGGCGAGCATCACACGATGAAGTATGAAAACATCGTGATGCCGGAGATATTCATTGGGCGGGCCCTGGGCGATACCAAGCGGATTCGTTTGGGGCCGGCGCCCGTGTGCCTGAATCAGCACCATCCGGCCCACGTGGCGGGCCGGCTGGCCTTTCTCGATCACCTCTCCAAGGGCCGGCTCAATCTCTGTTTCGGACCCGGAAGCGTCACCGCCGACCAGGAACTTTTCGGCGTCGATCCGAAAAACGCCCCCGCCATGGTGGACGAAGCCCTGGACATCATCCTCCGGCTGTGGGCGTCCGAGCCGCCTTATGAGATCGAAGGGAAATACTGGACGATTCGCCTGAAGAAGTACGTGGACCAGGAGACGGGCATCGGTTTCGTTCACAAGCCCTTGCAGAAACCGCACCCGCCGATCAGCATGCCGGCCATGAGCCGCAATTCGCCGACCATGAAGACGGCCGGCCAGCGCGGCTACCGGCCATTGGGGCATTGCCTGGTGACCGCCAACGTGCTGGCGGACAACTGGAAGTCCTACGCGGCGGCGGCCCTCGAGGCCGGCCACCAACCCCGCCGCGCCGACTGGGGCATCCTCCGCGCCATCTTTCTGGCCGACACTACCCGGGAAGCACAAAAGCGGGCACGCACCAACTCCCTGGGCCAGAACTTCGAGTACATCGGCAGACTCTTTGATAAAGGCCTGGGCCGCAAAATCTACAAACGCGATCTGGACATGCCCGACTCCGAGTGCAACATGGACTTCCTCATGAACGAGCAGATCATTGCCGGCGACGTTAACGAAGCGCTCCGCCGGCTGCTCTTTCTGATTGAGGAAACCGGACCGTTCGGCATGGTGATCCTGATGGGCTACGACTGGGACGACAAGAAGAGCTGGCTCTACAGCATGGATCTGTTCGTCCACGAACTGATGCCGGCATTGAACAAGGCGGTTGGCGGCTGATCGGAGGCTGGGCCAAAGTCTCAAAACTCAGGCATTTTTGTTGTCCACCTAAAACCTTTCAGGAAAGGGGGAAAGGAAAAAAATGGTGGGTGAGAGTCTCAAAACTCCACACCAGTACCCTGCCGCCAAACCGGAAGAAACCGATGGCCGCCTTGGCGACCGAGGGATGCCCGATAGAACCGTTTCCTGACGGTGCTTGCCCATGTTCCGCGCGGAACATTCCGGACTTTTCGCCCCATTTTTCGACAACGGACATTGCAATTG
>CAZFGM010000006.1:0-22173 GCA_964518515.1 uncultured Alcaligenaceae bacterium
CCTTGATCATGCAACTGCTCGGGGCGGTGGTGATCAAGAAGATTGTGAATATCAAAGTTTAGTGGGTAGTGAGTGGTGAGTGGTGAGAAGTTGTTTAGCGGGGAGCCGAAGGCGACCGCTCGGCAACACGGTCGCCTTCGGCTCCCCGCTCAACGAGGAGATTATCATGCTGCTGAGCTTCATCTACCTGTCGGACATCGTCCCGATCCTGGTGTTTCTGGGGATCGTGGTGGGGATCTGGGGGGTGCTGTCGATGATTTCCAACCGCAATAGCCGGGCCATGGACCGGCTGGCGCGGATCAGCCGGCCGCAGTCGCTGGTGGACATCGAGGACCCGGCCGCCAAGACCAAGGGAGACAAGTTCGCCGGCATCCTCGCGACGGCCAAGGCCTTCGCGTCGCCCCTGTTGCCCAAGACGGAGCTGGAACAGAGCGCCTTGAAAACCAAGCTGGCCAACGCCGGCTTTCGCAGTGACGCCGCCCCCATGGTCTACTCCGGCCTGCGCGTGGTCTGCCTGGGGGTGTTCTTTGTGTTGTCGGCGGCCATCTTTCTGCCGGGCCGGCCGCTGGGTTTCAAATCCTTGCAGTGGGTGGTCATCTTCACCGGCATCGGCTTTTACCTGCCCAGCGTGATCTTGTGGTACCTGCGGCGCAAACGGCAGCAGGAAATCTTCCTGACCTTGCCGGACGCCCTGGACCTTCTGGTGGTGTGCGTGGAAAGCGGTTTGGGCCTGGACGCCGCCATGCGCAAGGTGACCGACGAGATGAGCGCGCACGCCAAGGTGATGTGCGAGGAGCTGTCGCTGGCCAACTTCCAGTTGCAGATGGGCCGGCCGCGCCGCGAGGTGCTGCACGACCTCGGCGTCCGCACCGGCGTCGATGACGTGCGCTCGCTGGCGGCCATCCTCATCCAGGCCGACCGCTTCGGCTCGAGTATCGCCCAGGCCCTGCGGGTGCAATCCGATTCGATGCGCACGCGCCGCAAGCAGATCGCGGAGGAGAAGGCGGCCAAGACGGCCGTGCAACTCCTCTTCCCCCTGATCTTGTTCATCTTTCCCGGAATCTTCGTGGTCCTCGTGGGACCGGCAGCCATCAACATCATGGAGACCCTGTTGAAACAGTAACCTTTTTTCTTTTCGGCGAGCGGGGGGCGTCAGCCCCCTGATCACGCGGCGTTATCAGGGAGCTGACGCTCCCCGCTCACCAGGGAGAACTTAATGATGAACGGAGTCATCAGCAAAACCGTGGCGGGCGTGTGTTTGGGACTGGGACTGGTGGGGCTTTTGGGCGGCTGTTGCCGCTATCAGGAGCTGGTCGATCCGTGCTGGCCGGAACGGTACAACTACCAGGCCCGCCATGCGGTCATGGATACCTGGAACGCCCAGGCTTACAACGGGCACGTGCTGGATCAGACGATCTGGAACTGGCACTTCGAGGCCGACCCGAAGTCGGGCGCCCCGACGGACAAGCTGAACCCGGCGGGCCTGCAGCACCTGCAATACCTGGCCCGCCGCCAGCCGGCGCCCGACGGCCGCGTCTTTGTGCAGACGGCCCAGGAAATTGCCTACGATCCGGCCCAGAGCGAGGGCACCATGAAAAAGCGGGCCGAGCTGGACGCCAAGCGCCAGGAAGCGGTGCACAAGTTCTTGAGCTTTGCCAGCATGGGCCGGCATGGCTCGGACTTCCTGGTCCAGGTAATCGATCCGGGCGAAGTCGGCATCGCCGCCATGCCGATCGGCGGCAATCGCCAGACCCAGGTGCAAGAGGGCTCGATCGGGAAAATGTACTTGAACTTCCAGGGCGTGATGCCGTCCACCGCGGGCAGCCTGGGCGGCGCCGGCGGGACCAGCAGCTCGGGAACGAGCAAATAATAAAGAACGGGAGCGGTTTCAAAGGATTCATTATTTAGCCGGCGAGCTTGCTCGCCGTGGGCAACGCCCGGTCCTCGGCGAGCAAGCTCGCCGGCTAAATGAATCATTTTCGCCGCTCTTAGGGTTGAGCCTACGAGACACACATATGATTGGCACTCGAAAAGTGGTCACGAAAACCCCCGGCGGGCATCGCGCCGCCTGGCCCGTGGCCTGTTGTTTGGTTCTCCTTGGTTGGGGAGCCGCTCCGCCGCCTGCTGCGGCGGCGGCTCCCTGTTTTTCCCCACCGGCATTGGTTCAGGCCGCTTCGCAGCGCAGGCCACCGACTCTCCAGGCCGGTTTCACCGATAACATCCTGGGCAACCGCTCGCGCATGATCCAAGCGACCTTGGTGGTGGTAATCGTGGGCATTTACATTCTGGTGTGGCGGCGGTAAGGCGAGCGGCCGGTGTCAACCGGTTAACACCGGCCGCTCGCCAAACTCGCCTGCGGGCTTGGGGAATGGAAAACTTTATGGTGGATCACCTATGTACGCAAGCAACAAAGTGATGGGGCTGGAATGGGAAGGGGCGGCGTTGCCGGAGGCCCCCAGCGCGCCGGACAACTTGCAAGAGTCCGGCTTGACGCTGACGTTTCTCAACGACCTGCTGCTGAAAATCCTGTACACCCGCGGCGGCATGGTCGGCCTGGACCTGGCCCGCTTTACCTGCTTGCCCTTCAAGATCATCGAGGAGGCGCTGCGGTTTCTCAAGGACGAGAAGTGCGTCGAAGTGGCCGGCGGCGACTTGATCGGCCGGGTCAGCTATCACTTCAACCTGACCGAGCTGGGCCGCAAACGCGCCCACGAGGCGATGAAGCAGTGCGCCTACGTCGGGCCGGCGCCCGTGCCGTTGGACGATTACGTCGAGCAGACCTATCGTCAGGCCGTCACCGGCATCACCTGCAGCCCGGAGCCGTTGCGGGCCGCTTTCGCCCACCTGGTCCTCAAGGAAGAACTGTTCAATGCCATCGGCCCGGCCATTGTCAGCGGCAAATCGGTGTTCATCTTCGGACCGCCCGGCAACGGCAAGACCTCCGTCGCCCGCTCGATCGGCGACTTCATGAACAACGCCGGCGGCGAAATCTACGTCCCCTATGCCTTCCTCGCCGAGCACAGCGTCATCACCGTCTACGATCAATCGCTGCACCAGGCCGTCGATGGCGATCCCAACGACCGTATGGAGGACAACGAAGCCACTATTCGCCGTCTGCTCAACAGCGGCACGGTCGATCCGCGCTGGATTCGCATCCGCCGGCCGGTCATCATCACGGGGGGCGAGCTGAACCTCGACATGCTCGATTTGCGCTACAACGCCGACTCCAACTTCTACCAGGCCCCGCTGCACGTCAAGGCCAACGGCGGCGTCTTCCTCATCGACGACTTCGGCCGGCAACTGTGCAGCCCCAAGGAGCTGCTCAACCGCTGGATTCTGCCCCTCGAAGACCGCCACGATTACTTGACCCTGGCCAGCGGCAAAAAATTCGAAGTCCCCTTCGAGCAGCTCATCATCTTTTCGACCAACCTGGACCCGAAAGACCTGGTGGACGACGCCTTTCTGCGGCGCATTCGCCACAAGGTGGAAATCCAGGCCCCGCCGCGCGAGGTCTATGAAAAAATCTTCACCACCGTCGTCAAGCGCCTGGGCATGAATCCTTGTCCGGAGGCGGTGGATTACATGTATGAACGCTACTACACCAACGGCCGCATGCCGCGGGCCAGCGATTGTCGAGATCTACTGGAGATTGTCCAGTCGATTTGCCGATTTCGTAGACAGCCCGTCCAATTAACGCGCGATCTCATGGTCGAGGCATCGGCCAGTTTCATTTGCGAATTCTAGGCAAGATAGCGGGATTGGCGAGCGGCCGGTGTCAACCGGCCGGTTAACACCGGCCGCTCGCCAACCCCGCGGCGTCTTCCAAGGGGTTGACAATGGATTGTCGCTTGTCCTTTTTCCTGGCATTTGGCGTGGCTTGGGGATGTGGGGGGTGCGTGGGGGCCGACAAGCGGCTGGCGCCGCCGGCCGAGCCGCCGCCGCACTTGGTGAAGAAAGAAGCCAGCGGGCCCAAGCGAGCCC
This sequence comes from uncultured Alcaligenaceae bacterium, assembly GCA_964518515.1. Taxonomy (GTDB): domain Bacteria; phylum Planctomycetota; class Planctomycetia; order Gemmatales; family Gemmataceae; genus CAZFGM01. Next base: position 3,982 of record CAZFGM010000006.1, read on the forward strand.
CGAAAGCGTCTACCATGACGGCCTGGGCCGCCTGCAAGGCGGCCGAGGCGGACAAGCCGGACCTGCCCGCCGCGGACCAAGAAAAGCTCCGCGACGAGGCTCGCAAAGCCTTTCAGCAAGCCCTGCAAATCGATCCCCAGTACGTTCCCGCTTTCCAGGGGTTAGCCAAACTGAACGTCGACATGGGCGATTTCAACCGCGCCCTGGAAATCTATCGCAAGGCCCTGGACAAGCATCCCAAGGCGGCGGCCTTGTGGTTCGACCTGGGCATCTGCCTGGGCCGCACCAAGGATTTCGACCAGGCCATTCGCTGCCTGCGCGCCGCGGCTGAGCTGGAACCGGAGGACCGCCGGCTGCACAAGACTCTGGCCGTTTTCCTGGCCCGCGCCGGCCGCTTTGACGAGGGCGTGGCCTGCCTGTTGAACGTCGAAAGCCCGGCCCAGGCCCATCTGCACGCCGCTCAAATGGCCTTGTATCTGCAGCGTAAGGGCCACCTGGCCGCGGAATCGGCCAACAACCTGTGCCGCCGGCATTTGCAGGCCGCCCTGCACCACGATCCGCGACTGGCCGAGGCCCGCGCGCTCTTGGCCCAACTGGAAGGCGACCCAGAGTTCGAGGCGGTGCTGGACCCTTCCGGTGCGGTCCCGTTTGTCAAGTGATCCACAACCACCCGCGCCCTGGCCCACGAGGTAAAACTCGTGGGCCTTTTTTTTCCCAGCCCGCAGGCGAGTCCGCGAGCCTGCGGGCTAATGCAGGGAATCCATGGTGTACCTGTCTTTCCCAGAAACCCTCTTTTCAACGTCCAACGCCCGCAGACAGGGACCCTTGCTATGTCCTGGCCAGATTCAAGCGGAACCTAGGCTAGGCTAGGGATGGCTCCGCGCCAAAGAAGAATGGGAAAACCGCGCCCGAACTCTCGGGGGGTGAACGGTTACGATCAATCTTTTCCGGAAGAACAAACCTATTTATAATTCAAACCCTGCGGAAAGGAATCCTACCCAGGAGACACGGAATGTCTTATGCCGGGGCGGCGCTGGGAAAGGCTGGCGCGACGAGCTTGACGGTCCGGCAATTTCGCCGGGCCCTGGGCGTCGCGGCTACGGTCCTGGCTTTCGGCTGCCTGCTCTACGGCGTGGAAAAATACCTCCTCCAGTGCCAGCGCCGCTTCATCGAAAACCCCACCGACGTGATGATGCGCGCCTTTGGACTGGCCCACTTCCTCATCGGCTGGTTGTTCCTGTTCACCTCGCCCCGCTTACGCAGTCGGGCCGGTTTGGGACGCTTATTGCTGGCCACGCTTGGAGGGGCCGGTCTGTGGACGGTCTTTGTCCTGGCAGGGGGCACCAAGAACCCCTTCATCTTGATGACCTTTTACAGTCTGTTCTTGATTCACGAAGTGCGCGACGAAAAAAACTTGTTCCAGGTCTATGGCGACGCTCCTTCGGCCCGACCCCTCCAATCCCCCCCTTACCCAGGGGGGGAGGCCCTCCTGAACTCGTTGAGTGTGACCGCTTGTCTGTTGCTGGTGACGGTGCTGGCCGCCGCTTATTTGGTGAATGACAAAATGCTGCGCGAGCATCCTCGGCTGGCTCCGTATCCCGCGGCCTACCTGTGGGCCGGCTTCGGGCTTTTAGGGATCGCCTCCGCCTGTTCCCTTTACGGCACGCTGCAAATGGGGCTGCGGGTTCATGGCCATCTGCGTTCCTTCGTCAAGGCCCATGCCCCGCTGCTGGGGGTGTACCTGGCCATCATGGCGATCCTCTTGGCCGGCTCGCTGCTCGGCTCGGTGGGCTTCAATCTCATCATCCTGGTGCACGTCACGGTGTGGCTGGTCTTTGTCCACCATCAACTGGGCCGGAAATCGGCGCCGGCGCGAAACCTGTGGACCTGGCTGCGGTACACGCCGACCGGTTTCTTGGTGCTGCACGTGGGCCTGGCCGCGATCCTTCTAGTTTTGATGGCCCTGCGCGTTCACGTCTGGGGCCGCGTCGGCTTGGTGAGCGTTCTGCTCGCCAGCGCCAGCTTTCCCTACTGGAGCCTCATGCACATCGCCATGTCTTTTTGGCGCGGGCGATCGTGAAGCACAATCACGGCGGAAACGGGCCGGCGTATTGCTTGGAGACCAGTTGGACCCGGCCTTTGTCATTAAACGTGACACTGCCGAAGTAGTGGTTTTTCACGTGCACCTGGGCCGTCCAGCCTTTGTCCTTGGGAGTGATTTTGACCTGGTCGGAAGCCAGCCGGCCGGGGCCGACGCGACCGGACCCGTGCAGCGACAGAACCGCGGCGGCGGCCAGGCGGGCTTCGTGGGCGTTCGTGACGGCCATCAGGCCGCGATTGAAATCCTCCGCCTTGGTGAACGTCTCGATCTTGCCGTTCTCGTCCATGGCGACGGTAAGGGAAATGTAGTTCTTGGTAAAATCCGCCAGGCGCTGGCGATAGGCTTCCTGGACGCTTTTGATATTGGCCCCCGGCGGCAAGGGCGGCGCGGAGAAGACAAAATAAAAGCGGCGCTTGCCGTAAGCCTTGTCAATCTCGGCGCTGGCCATGGCGGCCGGGCCGGTCTGCCATTTCTTGCCGGGGTAGTTCTTTTTCAGGTGCGCGCCGAAGGCGGCCAGGTCCTCCTTGGTTTGCTTGTCCCTGTCCTGCGCTCCCACGGCGAGACCTGTCAAAAACAGGATTCCTGTTACCCATCCCCTGCGACTGTTTGTTATCATGGCCAACCTCAGTGACAGTGAATTTCCTGGCTTGCATTGTTGACAACCGAAGGGCCAAAGACAAGCGCCAAATATCAAAGAATGGCCTTTGCTTGCGTTTAGCGTTCGATGAATCCCTGGCGACCACGGAAACCAATGTGCAGGGTGGAGCGTGCGCGAAAACAGGATGTTTATGCCGAAACCGCCGCTCCTTGGAAAGGAACCTCATAATGAAACTCGGCGTCATGGCTTCCGGCATCGCCGGCCTGGGCTGGGACAAAGCCCTGGCCTTTTGCCGGGAACTCGGACTCGAAGCCATCGAAATCCCCTGCGGCGCCTGGGCACGCCATCACCTGGTGCCGCCCGAGACCGTGCTGGACAATCGCGCCGCCCAGGCCAAAATTCTCGACGACCTAGCCCGCCACGGCCTGGTGCTCAGCGCCCTGTCATGCCACGGCAATCCGGTACACCCCGACCCGGCCGAGGCCCAGCGCCACCAGCACGCCCACAACGTTACCGTGCGCCTAGCCGCCCAACTCGGCGTCGGGGTCGTCAACAACTTCAGCGGCTGTCCCGGCGGAGCGCCAGGCGACCGCACCCCCAACTGGATCACCTGCCCCTGGCCGGCCGAATTCCTGCGCATCCTCGACTATCAATGGAATGAGGTGCTGGTGCCCTTCTGGCAATCCAAGGCCGCCGAGGCCCGCGCTCTGGGCGTGCGCATCGCCCTGGAAGCCCATCCCGGCATGGCGGTCTACAATCCGGAAGCCCTGCTCAAACTGCGGAGCCTGGCCGGCGACAACCTCGGGGCCAATTTCGATCCGTCGCACTTCTTCTGGCAGGGCATCGATCCAGTGGAGGCGGCCCGCGTACTCGGCGACGCCGGCGCTATCTACCACGTCCACGCCAAGGACACCGCCATCGACCCGGCCAACACCCGCAAGAACGGCGTCCTCGACACCAAGAGTTACGGCGACCTGGCCAATCGCTCCTGGGTCTTTCGCGCCTGCGGCTACGGCCACGGCGACGACTTCTGGAAGCCGTTTGTCAGCATGTTGCGGGCCAAAGGCTACGACTGGGCCTTGTCCATCGAGCATGAGGACAGTTACATGAGCTGGCAAGAAGGTTTTCAAAAAGCGGCGGCGTACCTGCGCGGCGTGATGATCCGCGAACCCGCGGGGAAGGCGTGGTGGTTTTGATCCTTGTTTAGCGCGGAGCCGAAGGCGACTCAGGTTCCGCCGGTCGCCTTCGGCTCCCCGCTAAACGGTTTCCCGGCTGGTGCCGCCGCGAACCAGGAACACGCCCGTCAGAATGACGCCGATGCCGCCGACGACCCATGGCGTGAGGGCCTCGCCGGCGGCCCAGCCGATTACCACTGCCACGATCGGATTTACGTAAGCGTAGGTGCTGACCTGCGATGCCTTGACGTGCCGCAAGAGCCAGTTGAAGGCCACGAAACCGATGAGCGAGCCGACAACCAGCAGATACAGGAAGGCGCCTGCGGCGCCGGGGGTGACGTGGTCCGGCAAACGAGCGGGTTCACCCAGCAGGATGCCAACGAGAGCCAGGGCGGCGCCGCCGATCATCATTTGATAGGCGGCGATGGCCAGGTGATCTCCGGCCGGAGGATGATGGCGTATGACCAGGGCGCCCAGGCCCCAAGAGGCCGCCGAGCCAAGAACCAGAAGGGGGCCGAAGTCGTGCACGAAGGCGGCGGGATGGCTCAGGCGGGGCGCGAGCAGGACCAGAACGCCGCCCAGGCCCAGGGCCAGGCCGAACCAGCCGCGGCGGGTCAGCCGTTCGCCCTTGGGCCAGAGATAAGCGAGCAAGCCAATCCACAACGGAGTGGTGGCCGCTAACACGGCGGCCACGCCGCTGTCCACGGTTTCTTCCGCCCAGGTGATCAGGCCATTGCCGCAAACGAATAACAGCACGCCCGCCCCGGCTGTCACGCGCAGATCGCGCCTGCCCAGGCGCAGCCGATGGCCCTGCCAAGCGGAATAACCAAAAAGAAGCAGGCCCGCCGTCCCAACGCGCACTCCGCCAAACAGCGCCGGCGGCAAATGCTCGTCGCGCACGCCTATCAGGATGGCCAGGTAAGTGGTGCCCCAAGAAAGGTAGATAAGGGCAAAAGCCAGCACCAGGGCCCAGGGGGAAGGGCGAGGCAAACCAGGATTGTCCATTCCCTTTATTGATAGGGCGATCCAAAGCCGCAGGCGAGTCTTCGAGCCTGCGGGGTTTGCCCACCCCGCAGGCTCGAAGACTCGCCTGCGGGCTTGAAGAAACTGGTAATATGACCGGCATGAAGCCGCGCCGCCACATGGAACGCGAATTCGGCGTGCCCATCGCCGGTGAAATCCTGGCCCCCGAGCAGTGGACCCAGACCGCCCTCAAACGGCTGCCGGTCGAGGGGCCGCTGTCGTGGCGAGAGCTGTTCGGTCGCCAGGCGCCCGTCGTTCTGGACGTGGGCTGCGGCAACGGCCGGTACTTGATCGGCAGCGCCGTGTGGCGGCCCGACCACGATCATGTCGGCATCGACATCCTGCCTTTGGTGCTGCGTTATGCCACTCGCCGCGCCAACCAGCGCGGCTTGACGAATCTCCGCTTTGCCGCCTGCGACGGTTGGCGCTTTCTCTCTGGCTTTGTACCGCCCGGCAGCCTTGCCGAGATCCATTGCTATCATCCGCAGCCTTATCCCGATGCACGCCACGTCCAGCGCCGGCTCCTGACCCCGGCCTTTCTGGCCCTGTTGCACCGCGCGCTTCTTCCAGGTGGGCTGTTCTATGTGCAAACGGACAATCCAGCCTACTGGGAATACTTGAAACATGTGCTGCCGGCCTTTTTCGTTTTTCACGAACAACCGCGGCCGTGGCCGGATGCGCCGAAAGGACGAACGCGGCGTGAGATCATCGCCCTGCGCCGGGGTATGCCGATCTTCCGCGGCTGGGGCCCGGCCCGAAGCGACCGGACCCCAGAAGACTTGGATCGCCTGGTCCGGACCCTGCCGCCGCCGGAGTTTGACGCCGGCCCGGTTCATCCCGAGTTGGATCGCCTGGAAATGGCGGAATAATCGAGCCCGCAGCGCAAGCAAGGGTTAGTGTCTCGGCCGGGCTCGGTTTCCTACCTCATTCCAGCGCGGTTCTTTCCTCGTGGCCGTACATGCGGTTGAAATTCTGGACGGCGACGCCGCTGGCGCCGCGGATCAGGTTGTCTTCCGAGGCCAGGATGACGATCCGGCCGCGAACGACCCGCACCGTGACATCGAGGAAATTGGTCCCGGCGCTGTCCTTGGTGGCCGGCAAGTGCTTGACGACCCGGATAAAGGTCGCCTGGGCGTAGTAGGAGCGGTATAGCTCCAGGAGCTGGTCCTCGGAGAACGCGCGGTAGGGAGTGGCGTAGATGGTGGTGAAAATGCCGCGGTCCATGGGAATGAGGTGCGGGGTGAAGATCACTTCCACCGCTTCGCCGGCCACGTCGCCGAGGGCCTGCTCGATCTCGGGCGTGTGGCGGTGGCGGCCGACGTTGTAGGCGGCCACACTCTCGTTGCATTCGGGGAAATGGGTGTTCAATTTTGGGGTGCGGCCGGCGCCGGAGACGCCGCTTTTGCTGTCCACGATGAGGTCCTTGGGGTCCACGTGCTTGCCGGCCACCAGCGGGGCCAGACCCAGGATGGCCGGCTGCGGATAACACCCCGGATTGGCGACCAGTTGGGCGGTGCGGATTTCGTCCCCATAGATTTCCGGCAAACCGTATACGGCTTGGGCCAGGTGGGCCAAGTCGTGATGGCTTTCCCCATACCACTGGGCATAGACGTTGGGATCGCGCAAGCGGTAATCCGCACTGAGATCGATGACGCGCAGCCCGCGATCCAGCAAGGCCGGCAACGTGCTCATACTGACGCCGTGCGGCAAGCAGCCGAAAACACATTCCACTCCCCGCGCCACCAGCCGGTCGGCGTCGAACGGCTCCATGCGCAGAGCGATGCGGCCGGTCAAGCTGGGATGCGACTCAGCGACCAACGGCGTACCTTCCTGGCGCGAGGTCACCGCCGCGATGTCGACGGCCGGATGTCGCAGGAGAATCTTGATCAGCTCGGCGGCGGTGTATCCCGTGCCGCCGAGAATGGCCACTTTGGTTTTCATCAACTAGGCCCTTCGGGCCGCGACAAAAATTTGTTGCAAACTGATAATCAAAAATTGCCAATTACCAATTACCAATTACCAATTGCCAATTGGAAAAACCTGGGGCCATGGAAAAACCTGGTTGAATCACTTCCAATTCCGGCTGATTGCGGCAGGTCTATTCCGGCAGGTGCCGCAAAACCCTTGCGCTCGAAGCTTGTAATGAATGGCATTTTTTTCTCCATGACACGCTTAGTTTCGCCACGTTCCGCCAAACGGAGGGCTTGCTACTACTCCAGGTGGTTAAGCACCTCGTCCAGGGTCTTGGCCTTCTTGGTCACCCGCATCAGGGTCCGAAGCAATTTCACGTCCTCGACGGCGCGAATCTTCGGCAGCAACTTGCGGCCCGCTTGGCCGAATTTCAGACCAAGGTCCAAAGCGATTCCTTCCAAGATTCCTTCCCGGATTCCTTCATCGCGGCCTTTCTTGATTCCGTCCGCAAAACCCTTGCGCTCGAAGCTTGTAATGAATGGCATTTTTTTCTCCTCCTCAAAATGATGAACTTCTTCGCGGAACTGCTCCTCAAGATCGTCCGGCAAATCCATGATCCAGTCGATCAGGCGAAAGAACTGGCGAACATCTTCCTCGCTCCAGTTCCGCTCGTACAACCCCTTGACCACGCGCAGTTTCCACTGCCGTCGGCTTGGCGGATCGCCGCGCGTCGCCAGCGCTTGCAGATGGGCCAGCACGAAGGCGGAAAAGGGATTATCGTTGTTTTCCAGGGCCTCAAGGTTTTCCGCATGGTCCAACAGCTTGGCAAACAGAAAATCGATCCCGGTCCTGCTGCCCCAGCGACCGTAGGTAAACTGGTTTGGCCGCCAGTTGGGGTCGTCATCGCACAGCACCGCCAGGCTGACCACTTCCTGATTATACACGCCGTAGGCCCCCACGTTGTAGCGAAACATCCGCTCCGGGAATGTCTTGTCATAGGCTCCCTGGACTTCGACGTGAATGAGCAGCCAACATTCGCTGCCGTCCCGCAGCCACACTTTGAATAACTTGTCTGCCAACCCTTTGCCGACCTTGGCCTTGCGAATAATCTGCTGAAACTCCTTGTCGAGCGCTTCGTAGCCGCGGTCCCAGTCGATGGCACCATGAATGATGGGGAAGAAAAACGCCAGGAAGGGCTGCAAGTACAAGTGCAAGGCGTCCTTCCAGGGGCTATCGAAATCGTCGCTTTTTCTTTTTGCCATGGCTCCGACTATACGGATGTGCCAGGCCGCCGAGCAAGAAAAAACGGCCCGAAAGCATGGAAGAGTATTCCTCCATGCTCGGCGCATACCACCTGATTACCCTTTGCGGGTTTGATGGATTCTAGGGTAATGGCTTGCAAGTTGACGGCTGGTCCCGTATTTTGCAAGCACCTTGCCATTCTTCGAGCCCGAAGCACCAACAAATGTTTTGACTCTTGCTGGCGCTGCCGGCTCCTGTGAAGGATTTGGAACATGAAATTCAGCTACCTGTTTTACGATCCTATTCGGGAATTGCCCGAGCTGGAGCGGCGCATGCGGCACCTGGCGGCGCTCGGCTATCAGGGCATTGAACTGTCCGCGTTTCATCCGCTTCCGTATCCCCTGGAGGCTATGATTGCCCTGTCCAAAAAAATCCGGCTGCCGGTGGTTTCGCTGCTCTCAGGATGGTCGTACGCCAACGAAAAGCTGTGCCTGTCCAGTTCCGAAGCCGGCGTGCGCCAAAGGGCGGTCGAGCGCTTGAAGGAATACGTCCGCCAGGCCGGGCGGCTGGGCGCGGTGGTCGTGGTCGGTTTGATGCAGGGGCTTCGCAGCGATGAGCCCGACGAAATAACTGCCGCCGACCGCATCGCGGAATGTTTTGTTCAGGTGGCACGAACGGCCCATGACATCGGCACAACAGTCGTGCTCGAGCCGGTCAATCATTTGCAAGTCGGTTTCCACCACACCGCCGCCGAGGCCGCCGCCCTGGTGGACCGGGTCGGCTCGCCCGGCCTGAGCTACATGCTCGACACCATTCACATGAACATCGAGGAGCGCTCCATCCTGGAAACCATCCTCGCGCACGGCTCGCGCATCCGGCATTTCCACCTGTGCGAGACGAACGGCGGCCCGTTCGGCAGCGGCAACCTGGATTTTCGAGCGGTCCTCGCGGCACTTCGGGAAAGCGGCTACGACGGTTTCGTTTCGCTCAAAATCTATCGCCAGGCCGGCTGGGAAGAGGGCGCTCGGGCGGGAGCGGAGTTTCTCCAGCGGCTGGGAGTGTGGCCGTGAACTACACGCCCGCCTGAAAAACTGGCAGCTGGCACCGATTCGTGAAGTACGATAATATTACCAAAGGCGACCAATCCTTGCATGTCGGCTTGATTTAATCGGAGTTTGGAATGACGGCTGCGAACTTTGACCGCGTCTTGATGGAGTTGAGCCAGCGAACTCCGTTTCAGGTGTTTACAGTCGAGTTGCACGGAGGGCGTCAATTTGAGGTGGACCACCCCAGAGCCATGGTCGTTCGTGATGGCGTGGCGGTTTTTCTCGCGCCCGGGGGCGTCCCAATCTGGTTTGATCACGATAGCGTCAATCAGATTGTCGGCGGCCACCGCCGGCGAAAAAAGCGGACGCCGTAAAAAGATCGAATCCAATCATTTCTTCCCGACCCGCAAACTGGCCAACAAGTCGTAGAAATCTTGCCGCCAGATGAGCCGGTTTTCCCAGGTGGAATCGCAAACGATGACCATGCCTTCCGGCTCGTTGAGGACGGCCAGGAGGAGGTAGCGCAAGTTTTCGCCGCCCGCTTCCAGGCGCAGCTCGACCAACCGGCCGCGGCGGTTGCCGATGTTGGTTTGCGTTCCTTCGTCCGTTTGGCTTTCCTCGGCCAGGAAGTATTGGGAATCTTTATCGGTCTTGCGCGAATCGAGGTAGTCACGGGCCGCCTTCAAAGCGGCTTTGGAATCCTTTTGCTTGGGCAGCGTCAGGACCATGACCTGGGCGTTTTTGCGGTTGTCCTTCTCCTTCAAATAGCGGCCGACAAGAAACATGTCGGCCTTGTCGTCTTCCTCGCGGGCGGGGAATTTTTCCCATACGCCTTCGGGGGCCGTGAACGTGAGCGGTAACTTGTAGGCCGCGAAGGTTTCCCGGCGGGGCGGCTGCGCGCGCCACTTCGGGCGGGCATCCAACAGGGCGAAACCCTTGGCCAGGGCGGCGAATTCCCCCTGGACGGCGGCCTTGGTCGGCGCCGCCAGGTAAAACCAGTAGCCCACGCCGTGATACGTCAGCATCGCGCACTGGCCCCACCAGGTCCCCCGGTTAATTCGGCCCTTGAAGAGAAGCTGCTCACTGGTTTGTCCCGCCAGTTCCACGCGCTCGGTCTTTGGCCCCAGCTCGAGATCCTCGCCGAAATACTCCTGGAGGCGGCGAATGCCCTCCTGGACCAGCTCGGCGTCGCGCGGCCTGGCGTTGCCGTAATCCTTGACCGCCACCGCCAACCAGGCGGGCGGGTCGCCGCGCTCCAGGGCCACCGCCGCGTCCAGCTTGCTTTCGCGGGCGGCGTCGCGCGACCACGTTTTGTCCGGCAGCTTCAGGCGAAAGACTTTTTCTTCCTTCTTCCCTACCATGAGGATGCCGTTGAAAGTCGGGAGCTTGGAGTCGCCCTTGGAGGAATCATCCTCGGAATCCGGCCTGGATTTCAGGAACATCACTCCGACGACGATTAGGACAAGCGCCAGCACGGCGCCGCCCCCCATCCAGGCATACGGCCGCCAATTTGGTTTTTTGGGAAGTCGAAAGCGCGGTTGGAGAAGTGGACCGTCAGGGCTGGCGGTATCCAGGAAGGAGGGAGCCCGGCCCGGCGAGGTCTCGGGAAATGGTTCCGGCTCCAACAGCGGCGGCGGACCGGCGGCCAGGGGAGCGACGGGTTGCGCCAGGGGAGGGGAAACCCGCGGGCTGTTGCTGCCGCCGCGAAAGTGAAATTGCTGGCCGCACCGCGGACAGGTCAACGTGGCCGCCCCGCGTACTTCCTCCGACGGGAAGACGTGCTCGCAGGTCGGGTTTGGACAGGGGAAAGTCATGGCTGGCGTCGTTTCCGCGTCCACTGGGCAGTTTCATTATCTCTTCCCGGCAGGTGAACGCAAGCACGCTTCGCAATCAACAAGGCGCTGGAGGCCACCGCGGTCGCCTCCGGCTCCCCGCTAAACAATTTAACATTCTGCCATTTTCCATTTTCGTCCCGTTCTCGACGATTTATGATGGAGGTATTACTTTTCCAATTCACGCGGTGCACCCCCATGGAATCGCTGTTTCAATACGTAGCGCCGCCCAGTCCGTGCGGCTATTTGCCGGACCAGTGGTGGAGTCTGGAATACGAGATGATGGGGGCCATGAGCGCCGCGGAATACCAGGAGCGACTGCTGGCAGGCTGGCGGCGGTTCGGGTCCATGGTCTTTCGGCCGCGCTGTCCGGCGTGTACCGCTTGCCGGTCGCTGCGCGTGCTGGTCGAGCGGTTTCGGCCCAACCGCAGCCAGCGGCGGGCCTGGAACACCAACGCCGGTCACGTCGCCCTGCACATTGGCCGGCCCACCGTCTCCCCGGCCCGGCTCCGCCTGTACGACCACTATCACGCCTTTCAGACCACCGCCAAGGGCTGGCCCGAGCATCCCGCCAAGGACGCCGACAGCTATATCCACTCCTTTGTGGACAATCCCTTCCACACCGAAGAATGGTGCTTCGTCTTGAACGGCAACCTGGTCGGCGTGGGATACGTGGATGTGCTGCCGCGGGCGATGTCGGCCATTTATTTTTTTTACGATCCCGCTGTGCGCCAGCGGTCGCTGGGCACGTGGAACGTCCTGTGCCTGATCGACGAGTGCCGGGCCCGCGGTCTGCCCCACCTGTACCTGGGTTACTATGTGGCCGGCTGTCCTTCGCTGGCTTATAAGGCGCGGTTTGGACCGAACCAGATTCGAACGACCGAGGGGAAATGGGTGGATTTTTTGGAGTAGGAATTTTTTTCCTTCTTTCTCTTTCTCTTTCTCAAACTTTTCCCCCCCGGGATTTATTGGCAGAGGAGGAGAGAAAGAGAAGGAGAAAGAGAAGGAGATAAGCCCATGCCGACGTGCCAGCTCATTACCCTCGATCCGGGTCATTTTCACGCCGCCCTGGTGCAGAAGGAGATGTATCCCGGCGTGGCTGCGAAAGTGCATGTCTATGCGCCGTTGGGCCTCGACCTGGCGGCCCACGTGAGCCGGATTGCCGGCTTCAACACGCGGCCGGAAAACCCGACGGCGTGGGAACTGGAAATTCACGCCGGGCCGGATTTCCGCCAGCGCGTGTTTCGCGAGCGGCCCGGCAACGCCCTTGTCCTGGCCGGCAAGAACGCCGCCAAGATCGATTACCTGCAAGCCGCCGTCGCCGCCGGGCTGAACGTCCTGGCGGATAAGCCGTGGATTCTGAAGCCTGACGATTTGCCCCGCCTTCAGGCCGTCCTGGACGACGCCGACCGGCAGGGCCTGATCGTTTACGACATCATGACCGAGCGCCATGAAATCACGTCCATCGTGCAGAAGGCGCTGGTGAACGACACGGCGGTTTTTGGCAAACCCGCTGGGGGCACGCCGGAGGCCCCGGGCGTCTTCATGGAAAGCGTTCATTATTTGAAGAAGACGGTCGCCGGCGCCCCGCTGCGGCGGCCGGCCTGGTTTTTTGACATCCACCAGCAGGGCGAAGGACTGTCGGACGTCGGCACGCACCTGGTGGACCTGGTGCCGTGGATTCTGTTTCCGGGCCAGCCGTTGGCTTATCGTAATGACATTCGCCTGCTGTCCGCCCGCCGCTGGCCGACGGTGTTGACCCAAACTGATTTTCAGCAGGTCACGGGCGCCGACCGATTCCCGGATTTTCTCGCACCCCAGGTAAAGCAAGATAAGCTGGAATATTTCTGCAATACGCGGGTGACCTACACCCTTCGCGGCATGCATGTGACGTTGAATGTGCTATGGGATTTCGAGGCCGCACCCGGCGCCGGCGACACGCACCTGGCGATGTTCCAGGGGCGCAAATCGCGCATCGAAGTCCGGCAAGGGCGCCAGGAGAATTTCCGTCCGGAACTCTACGTGCTTCCCGAAGCGGGCCATGGGCCGGCGGTGCACGCCGCCCTGACCCAGCACGTGGCTGGCCTGCAAGCCCGCTTTCCCGGCATCGGCCTGGACGATCAGGGCCAACGGCTGCACGTCACGATTCCCGACCGCTATCGCGTCGGCCACGAAGCCCATTTCGCCGAGGTCACCCGCCAGTTCCTGCGCTATCTGCAAAAAAAGGAATCCTTGCCAGGCTGGGAAAAGCCCAACATGCTGGCCAAGTATCATGTCACGACAGGCGGCGTGGCTTTGAGCCGAAAAACCATTTAGCAGGTCCGGCTCGGGCCCTACCGCGGGGAGGAATCGGTGGCCACGTACCGGCTTTGCAACGAAATAGTAGGTCAGGCTTTCCAGCTTGACCGAGCTAGCCCAATGTCAATCAACCTGATCAAACGAGGTCCGAGGTCAGCCTGGAAAGGCTGACCTACAAATGCGTGTGCCGGGAATTGACGCGAGTGGGCTTGAACAACTGACCCACTCCTGGCCGTTACTCCCACAAATGAACTGGATGTGGTCCAAAGGTTTCGAAAAAGGAAACTTTTCTTCCCCACCGGCATCGACAGGGTATAATGCCGGAAACGACCTGAAATTGGAGGGCCAACCAATGCCAGCATTCGTGAAGGGGATTTGTATGGGGTTGTTGCCGTTCTTGGCGGGCTGCGGGGCGGCGGCGGCACAGGACACGCCCCCCATTGACAAGCAGGCCCCGGCCAAATTCGAAACCGCCACCTTCGCCCTGGGCTGATTCTGGCATCCGGACTCCCAGTTCGGGAGCCTGCCCGGCGTCATTCGCACCCGCGCCGGCTACGCGGGCGGCACCGCGAAAAACCCCACTTATACCAAAATCGGCGATCATACCGAAACCTTGCAGATTGACTTCGACCCCAGCAAAATCTCCTACGCGAAGCTTCTGGAAATCTTCTGGGCCAGCCATAATCCGTGTGGCCAGTCAGGTTCGCGGCAATACATGACGGCGGTTTTCGTGCACAACGACGCGCAGCGGAAGCAGGCCGAGGCGACGCGCGACCGCGAAGCCGCCCGGCTGCGGCAGAAAATCCTCACCTCCATCCTGCCCGTCACCGAGTTCACCGTGGCCGAGGATTACCACCAGAAATATTTCCTGCGCAACCACGGCCTCATGAAGGAATTCCGCGCCTTATACCCCAAGGACAAGGAATTCCTGGCCTCGACCGCCGCCGCCCGCGTCAACGGCTACCTGGGCGGTTGCGGCACGGTCGCCGACCTGGAGCGGGAAATCCAAAGCTATGGCCTGACGGCGGCCTCCCAGCGGGTCCTGCTGCAAATGGCCAAGCAGCGGTGGCGGTAACCTCCGCGGGGTCGAGTGTTCTGGACCCCTTGTACGGTGATTCCCCCCGAATTAACCGACGAATAACTCTTTACCGTCCCGAAACGGGTCGGTGGTGATGCGCGCCGGAACCGAAGAGGTTGTTGGGTCCCTTCACCCGGAATCGTTCAACCCGCGGGATGATAGGGTTGGTTAGTCTCTATTTTTCCAACTTCTCCGCACGGCGCGGAGAAGATTTTGGTTTCAAGCTGCTTGAGTGTAGTCCTCACGCTCCGCGTGAGGATTCTCGTCACGCGGAGCGTGACGACTACACTGCGGCTCAGCCGCGTTAGGGGAGAGGAACTTGAGCGCGATTTTACAAAACGCCCTCGCCTTCGCCGGCGACCAGTGCCGGCGGTTGATCGCCAAGTATCCGGGGTACGTGCCGATGTACACCATCGGCGGCCTGTGGAACCAAGAGGGCGAGCGCTGGACGCCCTGGTGCGAAGGATTTTATCCCGGCATCTTCTGGCTGTTGCACCAGGCCACGGGGGAAGCCTTCTGGCGCGCGCGGGCCGAGGAATACAGCCGGCCGCTCGAACCGCGCCGCTTCGACCGCAGCGTCCATGACCTGGGGTTTCTGTTTTTCTCGACGTATCTACGCTGGTATCGACTGACCGGCGATCCGGCTGTGCGGCAGGTGCTGATCGATGCCGGCCGCACCCTGGCCTTGCGCCGGCAGGTGGGCGGATACCTCGCTTCCTTCATCGGGCCACAGTCCCTGTTTATCGACATCATGATGAACGTCGGTCTCATACTCTGGGCGGCCAGGGAAACCGGGGACGAGACGTTGCGGCACATCGCCCTGGAGCATTGCCGCACCACGCAACGCTATCTGGTGCGCGACGACGGCGGCACCGCCCATGAAGGGCTTTTCGACGTTGCCAGCGGCCAGTTTCTCCGCCACAGCACCCATCAAGGTTATTCCCCGGAGAGCACCTGGACGCGCGGCCTGGCCTGGGCACTGTACGGTTTTACGACGGTCCATCGCTTGTTACAGGACTCGACCAACTCGCCTGGAGACAAATTTCTCGTCACCGCTTGCCGCTGCGCCGAGTGTTATTTACGGCGTTGTCCAGCCGGCCTGGTGCCGCCATGGGATTTCGACGCTCCCAGCGACGGTCCTCCGTTGTGGGACAGCTCCGCCGCCGCTATCGCCGCCAGCGGCCTGTGGGACCTGGCCGAACAGGTGGATTCCGCGGCCGAGCGCCAGCGCTACCAAAAAGCCGCCCGGACCATCCTTGATTCACTGTGCTCGGAGTTCCTGGCACAGAGCCGGCCGGGTTGGGAAGGGATACTCCTGCACGGCGTCTATCATTTTCCCAAGGGTCTGGGCGTGGACGAATCGGTGGCCTGGGGGGATCATTTTTTTGTCGAGGCGCTGGTCAAGGTTCTGGCCGGCGATCGCGCGGCGACTGGTTCGTAGCGCGGGCTTTAGCCCGTTTTTCAGCGTGTTTCCCTACCAGCACGGGCTAAAGCCCGCACTACGAACCTCCGTTCAGGCTACGGCTCCACGTCCACGCCCAGGAAGGTGTCCGAGGGGTCGTCCTTCGCCCGCAAGATGAAGATGTGCCGGCCGGCAGGTAAGCGGTCGCTGAGTCGGGTGGTGAATGCCTGCCGCTGGACGCTGCCGGCGACCGCCGTCAATTCCCATTTTTGGTCCGCGGTCAGTCCTCGTCCTTCCAGTGTGACTGCCAGCGTTTCCTTGGCCTGCAGGGGGTTGGCCGCCACCAGGGTCCAGCGGAGGGTGTCGCCCGGCTTGGCCTTTTGCAGCAGGGGCTCGACGTGCAGGCGGTGCGGGTCCCAGTCGCGGCGATGATTGCCGCTGAGGCAAAGCGCATCGGCGGCCGTGGCGCACGCTTTTCCCCAGGCCACGCGGCGGCGAAAATCTTCGGCATTAAACTCAAACGGCCCGCCGTGCTCGGCCAGCACCCAGTCCGGCCGCGCGTCCAGCACCTTCTGGGCGCTGGCGGCATAGGGCAAGGGGAAGCTGCGATTGAGACCCATCCAGCCGCCCGAGCCGCTGAACATGTCCTGGTGGAAGAAATTGTCCGCTGTGAAGAAGCATTTCTTGCCGTCGATGACGCATTCCACGCCCATGGTGTACTCGGTCTGGCCGGGGAAGTGGTGGAAGCGGAATCGGTATTCGCGCCAGGCGAGGGTGTCGCCGTCCTTGGGCGTTTTGTCAAACTTCACCGGCCGAGCGTCGAGGAACGGCGCCCGCCAGCGGTACGGCTCGGCCAGCGGCGGGGCCACCCGGTCCAGCGTCCACACCTCGAGCTTGTCGCGCTCCGGAAGGTGATAGATGCCGTCGTAGTGATCGTAATGGGCATGGCTGAACATGATCACTTCCAGCGGACCGAGCTTGCGATCTTTTTGCAGCTTGGCGAACTGATCGGCGCTGCGTTTGTCCCAGGGATCGACCATCAAGCAGGCGTTATCCTTGGAAGTCAGGACGTAGGTATTTCCGGTCAGAAACAGGTGTTCGGAAACTTGCGACCAGGGCAGGGAGCCGTTGGAGGTGGCCTGTTCCTTGGCGAGGAAGCGATAGTTGGGAGCATTGCCCAGGCGCTTTTTGGTGAAGCGTTCGAAGCTTTTGAGGAAGGCGACTTCCTCGGCCGCGGCGGCGGTTTTTTTGAGTGCGGCCACGGCGTCTCTGGCGATGACCGGGCCATGAGCGGGCAGGAGGAGGGCGGGTTGCAAATCGGCCAGTTTGCGCAAGGACTTGGCGGCCGGGGTCAGGCCGGCGTCGGTCCAGTGGTCCCAGTCGGTGGTGTAGGGGGCCCAGAGCTTGCCGGGGGCGGCCACGGCGCCGCCGCAGAAGACGATCGGCGGGCCACCGGGGGGCTGACGCCCCCCGCTCGCCTTGCGGGCGGCAAAAGCCAGGTGCGACCGGGCATGGCCCGGAGTCGCCACAACCTCGATATTCCAGCTGCGCCAGGTAAACTTTTGACCGCCTTCCAGCGCGCAGTCGATACCGTCGAAGCCGGTCGGCACCACCAGGTAGGCGGTTCGCGAATTCCGCAGGGGCAAGGATTCCTGCCAGTACTTGCGGACGCCGGCGGTGGTTAACCAGTCGGCGGCGCCCTTGGCGGCCCGCACCTTGACGCCGTTCTTGAGGAATTGACCCACGGCGGCGCACGTTCCGCGGTGGTAATGCGTGAGCAGGACTCCCTCGACGCGCTTGATTCCATGGGCGGCCAGTCCCGAGCTATCCTGGGGGGCATCGATCAACAGGGCGTTTTCCCCATCGACCAGGGCATAGCCGGCCGGGAAGGCGCGTGTACGCAAGATTCCCGGGGCCGCTTCCTGCCAGGGGCTTTCCGCTTTTTTACCGAGTCCGCCGTGGCCGAGCCACGCGGCCCCGCCGACCACCACCGCACACAAAAGACCGGCTAAAACTCGTTTGCTCATGACATCCTCTCTTTCGGCTGAGAGGGGTACCTCCCAACCTCGTTCCCAAACTCTGTTTGGGAACGCCATTCCGCGAAACTCTGTTTCGCGCCCGCCGCCCTCGGGCCGCGACCTCAAGCCCAATCCGTTACGACCTCGATGAGTCCAGGCCGCCCCGCGTAATTCCGCGCGCTGGAGTAGCGCCAATGGATCGCCTCATCCACGTAACCTCGCTTAACAGGATTATTGTGCATATACTCCAGTTTCTGCAGCATCATCTCGTCGTTCTGAATTTGCTTCGGATGATTGCCTTCCTGCCAGATCTGATATTCGCTATCCACCTTGTGCCGCAACTTGAGAGCCCGGAAGGCTCGCAATAGCGGTTCCGCCGAATGGCGCTCCAACAGATCAATAAGCTGACGGGCGGTGTACATCTTGAAGCTCTTCATCGCTTCTTCCAGCCGGGGTGCCGAAGCGATC
>CAZFGM010000006.1:22273-30727 GCA_964518515.1 uncultured Alcaligenaceae bacterium
CCAGACCCGGCATTTCCGCAAACTTATCTTCCCAAGAAAAACGGGTCCTTCTATAATATTGGTTCATCCACCGCTGTTTCCGGATGGGCTTGCAGAAAGGCTGGGGGATAATGTTTTCTTGGATGCCGCCGTATCTGAATGTCATCATCTTCATCCTGGGCCTCTTTCTCATCCTGCTGGTGCTGATCCAGCGCGGCAAGGGAGGGGGCCTGGTCGGGGCGCTGGGCGGCATCGGTGGCTCCAGCCCGTTCGGCTCCCGCGCCGGCGATACTTTTACCCGCTTCACCATTTACACCGCCGCCCTGTGGCTCTTTTTGACCATGCTCCAGGTCCGCATCATTCAGGACAACGCGCGCCGGGGGCAAACGGAAGAAAGTCTGCTCGGCCAGCGGCGCCCCTAACTCCTGACACCGGACCCCTGACCCCTGACTCCTGGCTTCGAGGTTGGCGTGCTGTTAAGTATGACCGGCTACGGCGAGGCCCGCTATAGCAGCGAAACCCTCACCCTGTCCATCGAGCTGCGGGCCCTCAACAATCGCTATTTAAAGGTCAGTGTCCGCGCGCCCGATCCGTACCATTTGCTGGAAGCCGAGTTCGAAAAAGTCATTCGCCGGACGGTGAAGCGCGGCACCTTGCAGGTTCAGTTGCGCTGCGAGAAACAATCCACGGGCCAGGACTTTCGCCTGAACCGGGTGGCCTTGCACAGCTACCTCACACAAATTCGCGGCGTCAGCCAGGAATTGGGCCTGGCCGACGGCGGCGCCGCCCTGATGGCCGGGGTGCTGGCCTTGCCCGGCGTGGTGGTCGAGCCGGGCAGCTTGACGTTTCAGCTGCACGAGGACTGGCCCATCATCGAGAAGGTCCTGGGCCAGGCCCTGGGGCACCTGCAAACCATGCGCCAGGAGGAAGGCCGGGCCATGGCCCAGGAATTCCTGAGCCACCGCGACATCATCGCCGGCCACCTGGAACGCATTCGCCAGCGCATTCCGCAAGTGGCCACGACCTTTCGCGACCGCCTGTTCGAGCGCGTGCGGGCCTTGCTGGCCGACCTGGACGTGCAGATTGACCAGAGCGACCTGATCAAGGAAGTTTCCATCTTCGCCGAACGCAGCGACATCGCCGAGGAAGTGGTCCGGCTGGCCAGCCATCTCGACCAGTTCCAGGACATGATGAACGACGCGGAAAGCCCCGGCCGGAAACTGGAATTCCTCACCCAGGAGATGTTCCGCGAGGCCAACACCATCGGCTCCAAGGCCAGCGACGTTGATATTTCCCGTGAAGTGGTGGAGATCAAGGGAACCCTGGAGAAGATTCGCGAGCTGGTGCAAAACGTTGAATAAAAAACTTTACCCAGGCGAGCGTCGAGGCGTAAGCCCGACGTGTTTATCCGCTTTCACGTCGGGCTTACGCCTCGACGCTCGTCTGGGAGTAGCTCGACATCGCAGGTTGCGAACGAATTCGGATTTCTGCCCATGGCCCGAGGCCCTTTGATCATTCTGTCAGGTCCCGGGGGCAGTGGGAAGTCCACGGTGATTTCCCGGCTGCTGGCGGCGGGAGATCTGCCGTTGCGGCTGTCGGTGTCGGTGACGACGCGGGCGCCGCGGCCCGGAGAAAAAGACGGCGTGCATTACTTTTTTTGGGACCGGCCGCGCTTTGACCGGGAGGTTGCAGCCGGAGGGTTCCTGGAATGGGCCGAGGTCTACGGCCATGGCTACGGCACCCTCAAACGCGAGGTCGAGCCGTACCGGGAACAGGGCATCGGCGTCATTCTAGATATCGACGTGCAGGGCTGGGAACAGGTGCGGCGCCGCTGTCCGGACGCGGTCTCGGTTTTTCTGCGGACCTCGTCGCTGGAGACTTACCAGAAACGCCTGGAGGCCCGCGGCACCGAAACGCCGGATTCCCTGAAAAAACGCATGGCAGGCGCCCGCGTCGAGCTGGCGCGGGCCGCCGAGTACGATTACCAGGTGATCAACGACGACCTGGATACGGCGGTTCAGCAATTCCGGAACATCGTGGCCGGGTTGTTAGTTTAGTCCGAGCCGGAAGCGTAAGCGACGGTCCTGACCTTGCTCGTCGCTTACGCTTCCGGCTCGGATTCAACAAACAACTACAAATAGCAAGGAGAAGCGATGCATGAAGAATTGAAAGAAGAAGGCATTGTCAACAAGGTCGGCGGCCGATTCAAGCTGTCCACCTTGATTCAAAAGCGCATGGTCGCCCTCAATACGGGGGCCCGGCCCCTGGTGGATGTCAAGGGGGGTGACAAGATGGCCATCGTGATTCAGGAAATCTTGCAAGACAAGATTTACCTGGACAATTCGGGGCAGTTGCAATCCCGCGGCGCCAGCGCCGGCGACGCCGCCCGCCGGGCCATGCTCACCGACATCTCCGATGCCGGCGGCAGCGCCGACGATTAACCCCCAGGGCTCGCAGACTCGCCCTGGGGCTTGCGCGAAAATCTTTCCCCACCCACGGGTTGCCCCCCGTGGGTTTTGTCATGTACACTGGCACAAGCAACAGCGCGTTTTTCGAGAGGTGCAGGCATGGCGGATTCCAAACCTACGGCAGCCACCCCAGGCGCGGCCTCGCCGGCTCCAGTCACGGCGCCGCCGACATCGCCGGCCCCCGCCCCCGCCGCACACGGGTCGGGTTTGTTCTTCGCCGGCTCTCACGGAGCGGAGGGGACCGCCCCGGAAGCGGCCTCCCCCTTCTCCACCGAGCTGGGGACGTACCAGCCGCTGTCCTTGCTGGCGATCGCCGGCTTGATTCTGGGCATTGTGTATGGCGTTCTGGTCGTCTTGATGACCGGCTACGGGATGGTGAAAGGCGAGCCGATTTTCCTGGACGGATGGGTGATCTTGATCGCCGTCGGGGGGGCGGTGTTGGCCCTGTTGGGCTTGCTGCACATCCGGCAATCCGAGGGGATTATCACCGGCCGCAAGATCGCCTGGTGGGGCCTGTGGGTCAGCGTGGTGCCGGGGTTGGGATATACCGCGTACACCTACTTCACCGGCCTGGCTTTAAAAATCGAGGCCAACAACTTTCTCGAGGAGATCAGTGCCACTGATCCGGACAATACGGGGTTTTTCCCCCGCTGCCAAGAGGGAACTCCCGAGCAATTGAACCGCGCGTTTTTACTCACCATGCACTTCACCCGCCGCTTCGGCCATGACCCGCGCAATGCCAGGGGGGAACTCGAAAAGACTTTTGATCTTCCCGGATCCCAGAGCCGGGAAGGGGAGTTGACTCGCTTTCGCCACCATCCGCTGACCCGCCTCCTTATCGCCGGCGGCAAGGATATCAAGATCGAGCCGTTGGGAGTGCAACAGTGGCATTATGAAAAGGGCGGCTACCGCATCTATCGCAATTATCGCATTACCACCGCCGAAGTCGTGTTTGACATGTTGCTGATCGTCGCCAGTTTCGAGGGGGCGGAAAGCCAGGGGAAGCGGAAATGGCAGGTGGATTTATTCGCTCCCCAAGGCATGAATTTTTCGCAGCGCCTGACCCCTTTCGGCGAGAGAATGAAAATCTTGCGCGGCCGGGCCCTGGCGGTCCTGGACCAGTGGCTGGAAAAAGCCCACGATAAGACGGCCGCGCCCCTGAAGGACTTGACCCGCTATGACAAGGCCTTCGCCGCTGATCCTCCCAAACTGCTCAAGGAAAAAATCAACAACCCTGAATTCCTGGTAAAGCACCTGGAAGCCCGCAGTGGGGAAGATATGCCCTGTCCGTGGGAAAAAATCGATGGCGGCCGGCTGCGACTCAGCTTGGAACAACAGCTGACCCTGATGCCCGGTAAGGACTTGGCGTTTTTTCTTCGCGCCAGGGTCTTTTTCCATCTGGAAACCACAGCGCCCTTCGATCCGCACGGCGATCTGCCGGCAACTCCGCAGTGGCGCATCGCCGGTTTTGAAATAGCCCAGGCCTTTTTGGTCGAACCCAAGATGAAGATGAACCAGATGTTCAATCGCTAAAAAACTCCATGATTCGTTATCAGTGTCCTTCCTGTCAGCGCGAATACGAATCCACCACGGCGCTGGGCGGATTTACTGTCATTTGCTTGACTTGCAAGCACCCCATCCAGATACCTTCACTTCAAGCGTCCGGCAGTGAAACGGGCATCACCGCGCGGCCGGAACCGAAGTTGCCCGTGGCGGATTCCAAACCTTCCGTCCCTCCGCCGGGCCTGACCCAATCTTATCAACCTGCAAAAGACCACCCCATCCCGGCGGGGGCAATCGCCCCAGGCAAAGGGGAAAGCCCGATTGGACTTCCTTTTTTTGAAACTCCTCTGGAGGAGAGCTCGGCAACGGCGCCCCGCCTTGACCCCGCGCTGCTGCGCGTGGCCACCGGCCTGGAACTGTGCATCATCTCTTTTTATCTTTATCTTGGCGCCCTGGGGTGCCTGCTGGCCGGCGTGATTTTCTTGTTGACTCGGTTGACCACCCTGAACTCGGAGGCGGCCCTGGCCCCTTTTTATGTCCTGGTGCTCGCCTACGGCATCCTTGGGTTGATCGGCGCGACCTTCGGCTTGATTGGCCGCTGGTTGTGCCTGGCGGTGCCCGATGAGACCCGTGCGGGAGGTTTCATTTTCATTTCCGTCTTTTGCGAAGTGGTTTGGTACCTGGTGCAGATTCTTTCCCTCATCGCCCTCATTCCGGCATTGGAAGCCTTGGCTCCTTTCGCTCGCCTGATTCAGACGCCGGTGCGGCCTTTACAGCTATTTGCCGGACTCTTTTTTCTCATCTTTTTGAAACGCCTGGCGGAATACCTTGATCAGGAAACCCTGGAGCAACGGGCCAAAAACCTGATCCTCCTCGGCGTGGGGATCATCCTGCTCTTGGGCCTGGCCTATTTTCTGGAAGGGTTTGGCCTTGCCGTCCTCCTGGGGGCCTTGCTGGCGATCCTGGTCTGGCTGCTCTGGTATCTTTCTTTGTTGCGGGATGTACGCAGAAATCTAAGGGAAGTGCCCGGCCGCCTTGAGGCCGCCGTTCCCCAACGGCCGTTTTAGGAATGGGATCACTCTGATCACTCCCCCTTTTTACCGATGCAATACAAATAGGCGTTCGAGCGGATGTAGATGCGGTCGTTGCTGACGGCGGGGCTGGCGTTGAAGATGCTGATGTCGCCGGCGAACTCGTTGTGGGCCAGTTTCTGGAACTTGTCCCCCGTGGCCAGCACGTACAGGCCGTCGAAGCGGGTCAGGGCAAAGATCATGTCGCCGGCGGCCACGGCGGAAACGTATTCGTTGCGGCCGTCGTAAACCCGCTCCCGGTACACGATCTTGCCGGTATCGGTTCGCAGGCAATAGGCGGTGCCGGCGACCCAGTACAGGTGATCGCCGCTGAGGACGGGCGAGCAGATGCTGGTGCCGGCATTCTGCCGCCACAGGACGTGGGTTTTGGTGACGTCGCCCTTGCCGCCGGTCCGGACGGCCAGGGCGGCGGCCGCCGCGGTGGGGCCGCCACCGCCGATGACGTAGACGACGCCGTCCTTGGCCACCGGCGTCGAGCAGGTGTAGCCGAAACCGCCGCTGCTGCCGATGCCCTGGCAGTGCCACAGTTCCGTTCCCGTCTGGGGATCGTAGCCCACGACCTTGCCCGGCACGCTCAGCACCACTTCGTGCTTGCCGTCCTTGTTCTCGACCACGAGCGGGGAGGTCCAGCACAGGCCGATGCCCTTGGTCCGCCAGACTTCCTTGCCGGTCTTCTTGTCGAGCCCGACCAGCGACCGGCTCTCGATGGCGGCGTTGACGATCACCAGGTCCTTGTAAAGGACCGGGCTGGCGGCCGAGCCCCACTTGTCGGTGCTCGAGCCGACGTCGGCGTGCCAGAGCTGCTTGCCGTCCAGATCGAAAGCCAGGACCCCGCTCTTGCCGAAGAACACGTAGACGCGCTCGCCGTCGGTCGCCGGGGTGCTCGAGGCGTAGCCGTGCTCGCGCATAAAGCCGGAGAAGGCCATTTCCGGCAGCTTGGGCTGGATTTCCTTTTGCCACAAAACCTCTCCCTTGTGGCGGTCCAGGCACAGGACGGCGAGGCGCAGCTTCTGCTGGTCGCCGCCGGTGTCCTTGCCCTTGCCGAAGCCGCCTTTGCCGAAGCCGCCTTTGCCGAAGCCCTTGCTCAGGGTAGTTCCGTATCCGGAATAACAGGTCACGAACATCTTGTCGCCGGTGGTGATCGGGCTCGATGTACCCAAGCCCGGCAGTTTGATCTTCCACAGGATGTTGTCCTTGGTCCATTCGACCGGCAGGTTCTTGTTGTCGGCGACGCCCCCTTTGGCACCGCGGAAGCCGGGCCAATCGGAATCCCCAAGGGAGGCAAAAAATCCCGAAACCAACACGGCGGCAGCGTAGCGAGCGGCAGCGTTCATGGAAATGTTCCTCGAAGGTTTCGCGGGCGGCCGAAGGAGACCGTGACCGCCCGCGCGGGCTATCGTAACGGTGCAGCTATTAAAAGCTCATGAGAATCGGGTGGCGGGAGACAGATCGGGAATTGGGGGTATCAAACCAACAATGGGCAATCTATACTGGGCGCGGCATTTTTTCCCCGAGCCGAGCTCCCGTATGGCGAGCCAAGCTCCCGTATGGCGAGCCGAGCTCCGTAAGGAGCCGGGTGACGTCGCGGGCGCAACCCGGCCCTTACGCGGCTCGGCTCGCCGAAATGATCCTACCCGCGCCTGTAATACAATCGGAAGTGCCAGTTTGATGAAAGAGGTCATGCAAGAAAACCATCCCAAGGTTTGGTCTGACCCCGCAGGCGCGAAGCCTCGCCTGCGGGCTTGGACTGCGCTTTGGGGTGGGTCGAAAGCCGCGATGACCTTCCTTTTCTGGGCCATTGTGTTCGGGGTATCCTACACTCAAGCCCCGCTGTATTACTCCAACCAGAACCAGTATTTCCTGCACGGTCTGGCCCAGGCCGGGTTGGGCAATCTCGACCAGGATTGGCTGGCCAACACGAAAGATCCTACGCCGATTTTTTCCGCGGTCGTCGCTTTCACCTATCGCTATCTCCACGAAGCGGTATTTTACCTTTACTATCTGCTGATTTTGGGCGTCTATTTCCATTGCCTGGTCGGAATGTTTACCCTCCTGACGGCCGGCCGGGCGAGCATCCTGAGGCGTCTTGGTTTTGTCAGCCTTTTCGTGGGCGTTCATGCCGGCCTGGTGCGCCTGGCCTCGGCGCGACTTATCGGCGTCGATTTCCCTTGGTATTGGCAAGCCGGACTGGCCGGCCAATACATCCTGGGATTTGGCATGCAACCGTCGGTGTGCGGGGTATTCCTGCTCGCTTCGAGCTACGCTTTTCTTCGCGACCAACCCTGGCGGGCGGCGACCTGGGCGTGCCTGGCGGCCATCCTGCATTCCACCTATCTGCTGAGTGCGGCTTTCCTGATCGCCTCCTACATGTTTTTGGTGTTTCGCGCTTCGGCGGGGTCGGCGACCAGCGCCCAGCGCGCGAGTATTCGCTCCACGCTCCCGCGCTCTCGCGCTGTCACCGCTTTTCTTCTGGGCCTGTGGGCGATGGTACTGGTGTCACCGGTGGTGATTTACAACCTCCTTTCGTTCGCGCCATCGTCGGCCGCAGAGTTTGCCGAGGCCCAACAGATCCTCGCGCATTTTCGCATTCCCCATCACGCCGATCCCGAGCGGTGGTTCGACGTCATTGCCCTTTGCCAAGTGGCCTGGATCGTCGGGGCCCTGTTTGTGGTGCGAAGGAGCCGACTCTTCGTCAGTATGCTGGTCCTATTTCTTGGTTCCCTCCTCCTGACGCTTCTTCAGATTTTGACCGACAACGACACCCTGGCCCTGTTGTTTCCCTGGCGTACTTCGGCAATCCTGGTTCCGCTGGCCACTACCATCATTCTGACCCGGGTGATCAACTTGCTGGCTCCCTGGCTCAGCCGCCAGGCACCAGACTTTCGGTTCAAGGCGGTGTGGGCCTGTTGGGCCATCCTGGGATTTTTCGTGGCGGGTGGCCTGGCCATTTCCATCTTTGACTTGGGTTACCGGAGCAATCCCGATGAACTCCCCCTATTGGAATTTGTGCAAAACCACCGGCACAACGGGGATCTGTATTTGCTCCCGGTGGAGGTGCCCGCGCCGCCCCGGCCCAAGGTTATCAAGGCCTTTTCCACCAATTTCACCCCGGCGCCCAGGGCCGGCACAAGCGGGCACCTCATTGCCATCGACCTGCAGCGTTTCCGCCTGGTCACGGGCGCCCCCATCTTTGTGGATTTCAAAGCCATCCCGTACAAGGATGTTGAGGTCCAGGAGTGGCATAAGCGCATTTGGTGGGCCAAGAAAATGTACGCGCATCGGAATTGGAACAATAAAGACTTCCAGAAAGAATTGGTCGAACGAGGCATCACGCATGTGGTAACAACGGCGGATCGCCCGATCCAATGTACTTCCCTGGAAAAAATCTGGTCGGATGGGAACTATCGCCTCTT
>CAZFGM010000007.1:0-8199 GCA_964518515.1 uncultured Alcaligenaceae bacterium
GGCCTCACTCGGGGGGAACGTTTCCGCCTTATGGAAAGTGGCCACAGCCACGGCAACGTGGGTTCCCATGTGCACCTGCGGAAAGGCCCGAAATCCCCCCGGCAAAAGCCCGGCGTTTAATTGCAATACGAGGGCATTGGCCCAGGTGCTATGGAAGCTCTCCCAGGGACATTCATGCAAGAGCGGCGGATGAAAGTGGTCGCGCAGCGGCATGGGTCACTCTTTGGATTTTTCCTTTCAACCTGGCTTTTTATCCGACGTCGAAATGTATTAGGCGGGTCTTGGGCCTCCCAACCGTCTTTCGAACCAAGTACCATGATCGGGCCTGACCCGCCAGGCTTCGCCAAACCGCTCCAGCCGTCCCTCGCAGCCGAAAAACTCACCCCCGCCTTCGTCCGCGAAGATGAACAGCTTCATACCCTCCGTTGGTCCAAGTTGCACAAGTGCCTGCTGGTCCAAGACGTAGTAACAGTCGTCGTCCGCTGCCCCGCTCCAGCCGCAAGCGTTGAAGTCGCACTCGACCCAGGACTGTGCCGCATCTAGTGGTTCGGACCTCAAAGAGCGCCCTCCTGCTTACAACTCGATGTTATTGTACCAACCCAGGTCTCGGTTTGTCACTTCGAGGAATTGTCAAATATAGGGTAATCCGAGTGATACATGCGGCTGAGACCTGACCAAGCTCGCGGGCGAGAAATGACTGCGGTTCCAGGGGAATCCGAACACCCTTGACGTAGCCCGATCTGCGGTTGGTTGCGGTTGACCCGGGAGACGGGGGAGGGTAATCTGCCCATAGAGTAGGTTGCTCAACTGCGTGGAAGCCAACCATGAAATTCAACCCAAGCCAACACATCCAAAACCGAAACAAGGTATCCCAAAAATACCTCAAGCCTTTCTACGGCAAGTTCGTGGCCTGGAGAATGGACGGCAAAAGAATCCTTGCCTCGGCCCAGAAAGAAAGCGCCCTTTATCTGGAACTCGAAAAAAGGGCGCTTCCCCTGGATCACGTCGTGGTTTCTTATGTTCCTTTCCCCAGCGCTGTTTTTCTCGGAGGGCTCTTCATGGAAGCCAGGGAGGGCAAGCCTTGAGATTCAAGTATATGATGGGAAAAGCGGCTTCTCCCCAACCATCGCTGGGGGGAAGCCTTTTTCGTTATCGGCCCCTATTGGCGGTTCGGGTGACCGGACCGCAAGGGACCACCTTCAGGGACGGAATGGTGGACACGGGGTCGGATGACACGGTTTTTCCCGAAGATATGGCCATGGTTTTGGGAATCGATCTCGACCAGGCGATTGGACATGTCATCAGCCTTGCTGGCAGGGGTTTGGTCCAATGCCGCTACGCACACGTGACCATGCGAATCACCGATGGAAAAGAAAGCCAGGAATGGCCGGCGGTCGTTGGCTTTGTGCCCGCTCCTTTTCACCACGTCTTGCTTGGTCATGCCGGCTTCCTGCAGTTTTTTGACGCCGATTTCCATGGCGCTGACCGGGAATTCACTCTGCAGGTTAATCGTGATTTTCCAGGAAAAGGCACGGGTAGAAAATCCTCAAGCCGCGGGCGACGACAGGGAAAATGAAGGGCGCGTGGAAGTCTAACCATTTCGGCTGCCAGCGGCCACCGAAAGGACAAGGTCTCTGCAAAGTCATTGGCAAGCGTAGCGCAGCACGCTAACCAACGGAAAAAGACACTGCGAAACAATCAGGGTTCGAGGAGGTCGGGACTTTTCTTTGTTGCCAGCACCCCGCGCTTTCGGGTAGGCTGCCCAAAGAACTCTTTCCGGAGAACCGCCATGCTGCCTTCTGGTCGAACAGACGTCGTCGTGCTTTTTCTTGTCTTGGCCTTGGGAACCAATCTCCTGGCCCAGGATGATCCCCCCGACAAAAAGAAAGACAAAATCCCCGACGGCTTGAAAGCGTTGCGCGATCCGGACCCGCTGGTGCGGATGCGGGCGGCGGCAATTCTCGGCCGGCTCGGCAAGATTTCCCGCTTCGCCTTGCCCGAGCTGCGCGAGGCCCTCAAGGACAAGGACGGCCGGGTCCGCGTCCGGGTGGCCGAGGCCCTGTGGCTCATCGAGCCGGCGACGGCCAAAATGGTCCTGCCCGTGCTGGAAACCGCCCTGCGCGACAAAAGTCCGCAAGTGCGGGCCATGGCGCCGAGTGTTCTGGGGCAGATGGGGCCCAAGGCCAAGCCCGCTTTGATCTCCCTGCTGGTGGCCCTGAAAGATAACGACATTATCGTGCGCATGGAGGTCATCCTGGCCCTGGGCGAGCTGGGCCCCGTCGCCGTGGACAGCGTTGGGTCCTTGTTTGCCATGACCCGCCACCCGGATTTCGCCCTTCTGGAACCGATGATCAGCGTGACCTTGGGCAACCTGGGGCCCAAAGCGGTGACGCCCCTGGCGAAGGGCTTGACCGAAAAGGACGTGCGCATCCGCCGCATGTCCGCTTACGCCCTTGGCCTTATCGGCTCGGAGAAAGCGGTACCGGCTTTGGGCGCCGTCTTGGCGGACAAGGATGCGACGGTGCGCGTGGCCGCCGTGGAAGCGCTCGGCAAGATCGGCCCGGAGGCCAAGGAGGCCATGCCCAAGCTTTCGGCCGCCCTGAAAGACAAGGACGGCCTGATTCGCGTGCAGGCGGTATTGGCCGTGTGGCGGGTGAGCGGACAGGTCGAAGGCATGCCCATGCTGCTGACTGCCCTTGGAGGCAAGGTTCTGACCGTGCGCGAAAGCGCCTGCCAGGTGGCGGCGGCCCTGGGACCGCGGGCGAAGGAAGCCGTGCCGATCCTGCGAAAAAACCTGGACGACAAGGAAGGGCGCCTCCGTTTGTTGAGCATCGAGGCCCTGGGCCAGATCGGTCCCGCCGCCAAAGATACGATTCCACGCATCCAGCCGGCCCTGAAAGATGAAGATGTCGCCCTGCGGCTGAACGCCGCCTTGGCCCTCTGGCAGATCGACCGGCAGGTCAAGGAAAGCTTGCCGGTCCTGCGCGGCGCCCTGAAAAATGAGGAATCGGCTATCCGCATTCGCGCGGCCGGCATTCTGCAGGAAATGGGACCCCAGGCCAAGAGCGTGGTATCGGCCCTGGTCGAGGCCCTGGACGAGGAGGACCGCCAGGTTCGCCAGGCCGTCGCCCTGGCCCTGAAAAAGATCGATCCGGAGGCGGCGGCCAAGGCGGGAATTCGCTGACCGGGTTTGTTACGCGCGTGTCAAGATTCTTGCATTCGTGAAAGGAGCACCCATGATCGGCTGGAAAAAAGGCGGTCTGATGTTGATCGGGTTGTTTGTTCTCGGCAGCTTTGCCGGGGCGGACGACGTGAAGACCGGCTTTGTGCATCGGCTCTACAAAGGGCCGGAAGGGGAGGGCAAATACGTCGTCTTTGTTCCCCAGGATTACAAAGGCGACACGGCCTATCCGCTGATTCTCTTCCTGCACGGCGCCGGCTCGACCGGCAACGACGGACAAAAACAGGTGAAGGGCGGCCTGGCACCGCACATTCACAAGAAAGAAAAAGAATTTCCCTTCCTGGTCGTGTTTCCGCAATCCCAGGGGAAAACCTGGAAAGCCGGATCAAAGGACGCCGACCGCGCCCTGGCCATCCTCGCCGCGGTGCAAAAGACTTACAAGGTGGACCCCAAGCGCGTCTACCTGACCGGGCTGTCGATGGGCGGCAGCGGCTCGTGGAGCCTGGCGGCGGCGTACCCGGACAAGTGGGCCGCCGTGGTGCCGCTCTGTGGCCGGGCCGATCTCGACAGCGCCTCCAAGCTAAAAGACCTGCCGTTATGGTGCTTCATCGGCGACCAGGACAAAAAGGATCTGGTGGCCAATAATCGCGCCATGATCAAGGTCCTCAAGGATGCCGGCGCGGCGCCGCGTTACGATGAATACGCCGGCGTCGGCCATAACTGCTGGGACCGGGCCTATGCCACGCAGGAGTTGTTTGACTGGTTATTGAAACAGAAACGAAAATAATCTCCTTCCCATGGTGTTTAGCGCTGACATGATTTTCCAGCGCTAAACGCCAAGCTGCACCTTAACGGGAGAGAATCCATGTTCCGGCGCTGGGTAATTGCGGGTGTTTGTTTTGGATTCCTGTCCTTCGCCGAAGGGGGCGAGGTGAAAACCGGTTTTCGCCGTTTTGTGCACAAGGGGGCGGATGGCAAGGAGGCTCCCTACTTCGTCTTCGTGCCCCACGACTACAAGGGCGACAAGGAATATCCCGTGATCGTCTTCCTGCACGGCGCCGCGAAACCAATAATGAAAAACGCCTGTTGCAAGTCGGTCTCGGTCCGGCCATCAAGAAGCGGGAAAAAACATTCCCCTTCCTGGCGGTCTTTCCCCTGGCCCTGCAAAAAGGTTGGCAAGCCGACGGCCCTAACGGCAAGCGCGTCCTGGCCCAGTTCGACGAGGTGCGGAAGAACTTCAAGGTCGATAGCCAGCGCGTCTACCTGACAGGTTTGTCGATGGGCGGCTACGGCACCTGGAGCCTGGCGGCGGCCCATCCGGACAAGTGGGCCGCCATCGCCCCCATCTGCGGCGGCGGCGATCCCAAAAAAGTGGACAAGATTAAGCACATTCCCTGCTGGTGCTTCCACGGCGGCGCCGACAAGATCGTGCCCGCACAGCGCTCGCGCGACATGATCAAGGCCCTTAAAGACGCCGGCGGCAAGCCGCGCTATGACGAGTACCCCGGCGTGGGACATAATTCCTGGGACCAAGCGTATGGCAATGACGAGTTGTACAAGTGGTTCCTGATGCACAAGGCGAAATGAAGGCACCCACCTTCCGAAACATGGTGGAGGGCCGCCGCGGGCATCCAAGCGGTTGCAGGCTATCCTGCCACGATGCCGAAGCGATTCAAAGTTCAAGGGCAAATAGTTTCGTAGTTCAGAACTTCAGGATGGCAAGGAACTGGTCAACGGTTCCGAGAAGCCGTAGCGCTTTCACCTCATCCTCGCCGACCTCCCCTTCGCGGTGAACCTCGCAATAATTGGCCCCGGTGGAAAATCTGTTCTACCTTTGTTTGATTCGGTTATCGTCCCAGGATCCATCCCATGTTGGTGCTGTTGGCTCTGATTCCTGCCCTGGTGGTTCTTTTGTATTACTATCACCGGGATCGCCATCCCGAGCCGTGGATGGTAGTGGGCGGGGTCTTTGTCCTGGGCGCCCTTTCGTGCCTGGTGGTCTATCCCCTGCAGCGCTGGGCGCAATCGTTCTTTCCGCCGGCCCTGGCGCCCGGCAGCCTGCTGTTTCTGGAATGCTTGCTCATTCCCGGCGGCATTGAAGAATCCATCAAATTACTGGTCGTGCTGGCGGCGGTGGGCTGGCGGCGGGATTTCGACCACCCGGTGGACGGCTTGATTTACGGGACGGCGGCGGCCCTGGGTTTCACGTTCGGGGAAGATTTACGCTATTACCTGGTGCACGGGGTCGATGGGACGCGGATTTTGAGTACCGTGACCCACCCGTGGTTTTCCTGC
Organism: uncultured Alcaligenaceae bacterium; assembly: GCA_964518515.1. Taxonomy (GTDB): domain Bacteria; phylum Planctomycetota; class Planctomycetia; order Gemmatales; family Gemmataceae; genus CAZFGM01. Next base: position 5,477 of record CAZFGM010000007.1, read on the forward strand.
TTCTGGGCCAGCAGTCTGGGTTGGGCCAGGGTTCTGCCGCGCCGCCAGGGGCTGGGCCTGATTTTCCTTGGACTGCTGTCGTCCATTTTTGTTCACGCCCTGTTCGACTTTTTCATTCTGGCGGCCGACGCCCGCCAATCCTGGGCCTGGCTGCGCCATCTCTTGGTGCCGCTGTTGGTGTTTTTGTACTGGGTCATGGAAAAGCAGCTGGAGGTCCTGCAACAGCAACATCTGTCAAAGGCCGGTAAATAAACTGTCCTTGCCAGGCCTGCTGGCGAACTTCGAGCCCGGGAGAGTCTTGGCCTTTTTCGAGAGTGAGGTCAAATCCCAGTGGGCGGTCGAGAATTTCTGGACTATCTTTTTTCCCTTGGGAGAATAGGACTTTCTTGAAAACGTTCATTCTTCCAAGGAGAATCCCCATGCACCGCCGCGAATGGTTGAAAATGTCCACGGCCAGTGTGGGCGTGGCGGGCTTGCCGCTGATCGCGGCGGCGGAGCAGATGCGGCAGCCGGCCGGGCCGGCCGGGGCCGCCCAGGGCAAGAAATTGCCGCCCCTGCGCATCACCGACGTCAAGACCATCCTCACCGCGCCGGCCGGCATTCGCCTGGTCGTGGTCAAGGTGCTGACCAGCGAGCCGGGCCTTTATGGACTGGGCTGCGCCACCTTCACGCAAAGGGCCCGCGTCGTCGAAACCGCCGTGGACCGCTACCTCAAGCCGTTCCTCATCGGCAAGGACCCGCTGCAAATCGAGGATATCGGGCAGTCGTCGTTCGTCAGCTCCTACTGGCGCAACGGCCCGGTGCTGGGCAACGCCTTGAGCGGCGTGGACATGGCGTTATGGGACATCGTCGGCAAGCGGGCCAACCTGCCGCTTTATCAGCTCTTCGGCGGCAAGTGCCGCGCGGCGGTGGACACCTATCGCCACACCAGCGGCCGGACCTTTCAGGAAGTGGAAAAAGCCGTTCTCGCAGCCAAGGACAAGGGTTGGCGACACATCCGCGTGCAGGTGGCCGTGCCCGGCCTGGCCACTTACGGCGTCGCCGGCATGCCGCTCGATCCCAAGGCGCCGGCCAATGCCCGCACGCGCGTCTGGGAGCCTGGGCCCTATGTCCGCATCCTGCCCAAGCTTTTCGAGCATTTGCGCAAGCGCGTCGGCGATGACGTGGAGCTTTTGCACGACGTCCACGAGCGCGTACCGCCCATCCTGGCCATGCAACTGTGCCGCGATCTGGAACCTTATCGCCTGTTCTTTCTCGAAGATCCTTTCGCTCCCGAAGACGTCGGCTACTTCGAGCACCTGCGCAAGCTCACGACCACACCGATCGCCATGGGCGAATTGTTCAATAACCCGAACGAGTACATTCACCTGATCAGTGGCCGGCTGATTGACTTTATCCGCATCCACATGTCGCAGATCGGCGGCCTGACGCCGGCCCGCAAGGTGGCCGCCCTGTGCGAATTCTTCGGCGTGCGCACCGCCTGGCACGGCCCCGGCGACGTCTCCCCCGTCGGCCATGCCGCCAACGTCCACCTCGACCTGGCCACGCCCAACTTCGGCATTCAGGAATCGCGCGAGTTCACCCAGGCCGAAAAGGACGTTTTCCCCGGCTGTCCTGAGCTGAAGAACGGTTACTATTACGCCAACGACCGCCCTGGCCTGGGCATCGACCTCGACGAAAAGGCCGCCGCCAAGTTCCCCATCGCCGACGACCCGCCGTTCGATTACGCCTGGGGCAACTATCGACGGCGCGATGGCAGCATCGTCCGGCCGTAACCACCTTGGTATTATGCGCGCCAGAAACGACCTGGTCCGGGAGGATTTGCATGAGCGCTGTTGCTGTACCCAAATTGGTCCTTGGCCCTGAATCCGCCGGCTTGCTGATGACGCCGGAAGAGTTCGATGCGGCCCTGGACTACGACGAGAACTACCGTTACGAGCTCATTCATGGAGTGCTGGTCGTGAGCCCAATTCCCTTGCCGCAGGAGACGGGGCCGAACGAGCTGCTCGGCCACCGTCTCTTGATGTACCAGGAATCTCATCCGCAGGGAGCGAACCTGGACCTGACGTTGCCCCAGGAGTACGTCAAGGTCCGCGGCGGCCGCCGTCTGGCGGACCGGTTGATCTGGGCCGGTCGGGGATACGTTCCGGATCCCCGGCGGGACACGGCGTCGATCGCCGCGGAATTTGTCTCCGCAGGCCGCCGCAATCGCCGGCGCGACTACACGGAAAAGCGCCGCGACTACCAGGAGGCCGGCTTGAAGGAGTACTGGATCATCGACCGCTTCCAGCGCACCCTGACCGTGATCCAGTTTCGCGGAAGGAAACCGTGGTCAAAGATCATCCTGGAGAACGAGGTGTACGAGTCGCCTTTCCTGCCCGGTTTTCAAGTGCCGCTCGCCAAATTGCTTCAAGCGGCGGACCGGCTGGCGCGGCGGAAATGAACGTGATTGCCCCGTTCCCAGTCGCCGACGACCCGGCATTCGACTCCGCCTGGAGCAACTATCGGACCGGGATTCGCTGTAGTGATCTTGGAAGGGGACTAGATATCAGGTAACTTGAAATGCGAGCAGAAATATGCCAAATGGCTTCGCCAAAGGCCTAATTTTGCATCGAGGAAGAATCCAAGCCCAAGGTGGTGGAACCGAAAAATCGGTTTCCTGGGCACAGGAGGAACCGCCCAAGGAAAGTGAAATGCTGCAAATGCTGGATGATTTATGGAAC
>CAZFGM010000007.1:8209-14216 GCA_964518515.1 uncultured Alcaligenaceae bacterium
GGAACCAGTTAACGCCTACGGAACAAAAAGTACGAAACCGGTTTTTTCTTCAAGCCCGGCGGTTTTTCGCGGCCTGCGCTCGGGCCGGGGGCATTGCCGCACCGGTTTTCAAAACTTGGGAGGATTGGAAAAGCAAAAGTGACGTCCGGCTGGATCTGGAAGTGCTAACTGGCCTGGCTTGTCTGCCCGGTTGATTGGTGGAGGTATTGCCAAATGGAAAAACTCCTCTTTCCCGACTTTCTGCAAGACCCAAAGCAATATGCCGAGGCCGAGGCCTTCTGGCAAACGTTATGGTCCAAAATCGTTGCAACTAGTTCCCAGGCCGCGGAATGGCGTTTCCCGTGGCTCAACACCCACTTTCAAAACGGCTCTCCCTGCCGCGACGGAAATCCGATCTTCAGCGCCGTCAATGAAAAGCGGCAACGGGGGATTCGAGTCATTCAAACCGAAGCGGATTCGCAAGAAAGTAATTTACACAGCTGGGGGGATTATTTCGGGGCCAAGGATGATCCGGAATCGCTTCGCGAACTGGTCATTTCCTGTGTTTTATCCGAGCGGACCGCTTGCCAAGCCTCGGAACTTTTAGGAAAGTGGATCGAAGCTCCCTGACCCGCAGCGCCGGCCAAAGGTGTCCTGGCTCGCGCTGCGGGCCGATCAAAATCTCGCCAAGAAGAAACTCACTTCTTTCCCGCCAGCATTTCCTTCCCTTCCTTTTGCGCGGCGCCCTCTTCCTCCCAGGGAAGTCCCGGTATCGGGCATTCCGCAGCGCCGACGGTGGCGCGGGTGATCTTTTCGACCGCCTGCTGCGTCTTTGCAGCATTGCCAACCCAGTTTCTGTAAAACTCGTAGGGACATTCGGCCACACCCTTCGTGCCGTCGCCGGAGTTCAACAGTCCGGTGTAACCGCGGTGCAAGAGCTTGAACAGGTGGTTCTGCGATTGGGCGTTGGCGCGGAAATCGCGGATCAGGGCCTTGGACAGGGCGGCATACTGCACGCCGTTTTCTTCTTCGCCGCACTCGCCCAGGGTACGGCCGTCGAAGCCGACGATGGCCGAGTGGCCGAAGTAGGAATAAACGCCGTCGAAGCCGGCGGCATTGGCCACGGCGACGTAGCAGTTGTTCATCCAGGCCATGCACTTGGCCACCATGATCTGCTGTTCCTTGGCCGGGTACATGTATCCCTGGCAGCGGACGATCAGTTCGGCCCCCCGCATGGCGCAGTCGCGCCAGATTTCCGGGTAGTTGCCGTCGTCGCAAATGATGAGGCTGACCTTGAGTCCCTTGGGACCGTCGGAAACGTAGGTGCAGTTGCCCGGATACCAGCCTTCGATGGGGCACCAGGGCATGATCTTGCGGTATTTCTGGACGATCTGGCCCTGGGCGTTCATCAGGATCAGGGTGTTGTAAGGAACTTTCTTGGGGTGCTCGGGATGCCGCTCGCCGGTGAGGGAAAAGACGCCCCAGGTCTTGTTGCGGCGGCAGGCGTCGGCGAAGATTTCCGTCTCCTCGCCGGGGATGGTGGCCGCCGTGGCCAGCATCTCCTGGAAGTCGTACATGATGCCGTGCGTGCTGTACTCCGGAAAGACGATCAGGTCCATGCCGGGCAGCCCCAGCTTGATGCCGTCGATGAAACGGGCGATGTTTCGGGCGTTTTCCAGGACTTCTTTTTTGGTGTGCAGCCGGGGCATCTTGTAATTGACCACGGCGATGCCCACGGCATCGGCACTGCTGGAAATGTCTCCATGATACATGACGGACCTCCGTTGCAAGGATAGGCGAGCGGGGCATGCTTTATTCAATCTGTTGAGAGCGAGGAATTCAAGGAAAAAAGATTTGGATCTGAATTGGAAAGGCAACAAAGACATGTCTTCGGCGAGCCGAGCCCCGTAAGGGTCCGGGTTGCGGGCACTTCAACCCGGCTGCTTACGCAGCTCGGCTCGCCGACCAATGTATCAATCGGTGCCGCGTGAAGCATTATCCAAAAAAGCCCGCGGCCAATGCCGCGGGCTTTGCTGGTTTCATTTATTAAAATTAAACCTCTTCATCCAATCTCCCCTACCGCCCTTTTTCCCCTTATCTTTTCCCGTTTCGGAAGAAGGAGCTTTCCCGGTGCTCAAGTCCAGGGTAGACGAATCCTTGGACCCACTGGCTAACCTGACCAGGTTTTCTACCCGCAACACTTCTTCCGGAGTCAACAAGCCGTCTTCATTGCGATCGTATTTGGCGAACTCGTCGATATTCTTTTTAGCCCGGTTCCATTCGGCCAGGGAAACCTGGCCATCGGCGTTGCCGTTGGGGGGGTTGTCCAGCTCGGTGAACCATTTGGGCAATTCTTTGGGCAGCTTGCCGGCGCGGAAGACCGTGGGGCGTTTGTCCCATTCTTCCTCGATGATGATGGCGATGGCCACGGGATTGGCGGCCGGGTTCAATTTCTGGAGATCGCGGTCGAAGCGTCCTTGCATGGAGACCAGGAAGTAGGCTTTGAATTCGGGGAAATCGATGAGGTTGTCGTGATTGACGTCCCAGCGGGCCAGGTCGTCGCGCAGCTTACCTGGCATTTCATCGAGGTTCAGAAGGCCGTCGCCGTTGGCGTCGCGTTTTTTGAATTCCCATTCGGCCATTTGATTCCAGGCGTCGATGATGTTTGCCTGGGGAGCCGGGGTCGGCGTGAGATTGGGAATGGGATTGTCGGGAATGTTGACGTTGATTTTAAAACCCTTGCCAAAGTTTCCGCCGGCGAATTTCGCCTTCACGAAATCGAGGTAAAGCTCGCGGCTGATCTTGCCATCGGTAATGTTGCGCGACTGGGCAAACTCGGTGAGGGATTCGCGCAGTCGCGGCCATTGAACTTGGGAGATGACGATATTGGGCTGCCCTTTGGCCAGCATATCAAACATGCGGGAGGGGTCGCCGAAGCCCCCCTTGCCTTGCCGCCCCGGCTGGGTGAAACCATCCTGGGAAGCCAAGAGCAAAGCCAGGGCCGTCATAGACAAAACCACGGCCGCGAATTTGGTGCGCATAAACATCTCCGGGATAGGGGATAATATTGTAACCCCGTACCCGGCTTGCGGTCACGCGAAAAATCTCCCAAGTAATAAAAAAGAAATTTTTCCGAAGTCCTGTCTATTCCAGGTTTTTGGTCAAACGACCTCCTTGGTGAGAAAGATTTAATAGAGGATTCTTGTGTCCCGCGGATGCCGGAATCCTGTAATTTACGAAATAACGGGGTGTGCCCACCGTTTCCGGGGCCCCTACCCGAAGCAGAGAGAAATATTTAGAGTACGATTAGGATTAGTAGGAAAGGAAGAGGACTAGGAGCAAGATTAAAATTCTCTTAATCTTGTTCCTACTCGTCTTCTTCATCTTACTCTTCATCCTCATCTTTCTCTTCTTCTAGTGGATTCAAAAAACAGATCCGGAATCGTTGGGCACACCCAGATAACGAAACTTTTCCAAGCAACCTTCAGGTCCGGCCCTGGATAAAGTCATAAAAAACCTCCAACGAAGCGCTTTCCGCCGTGTTGTACTTAGGTGGAAACGATGGTCCGTCCCGTGGCCCTGACGGATGAAGCTGGTCTGGTCCGGCGTGCTCAGAAGGGAGATCGGCAGGCGTTTGCCGCCCTGGTCGAGCACTACTGGGATAATCTGTATCGCTGGCTGTACCGTTTGACACATGACGCGCATACGGCCGAGGACCTGACGCAGGAAAGCATGGTGAAGGCGTTCACGGGGCTGGCGGGGTTTCAGGCGGGGACGAATTTTCGGGCCTGGCTGTTTCGCATCGCTCATAACAGCTGGGCCAACCAGCGGCGCAGCCGGGCCCGAGTGCGTCAGCCGTTGCCGGAGGAATGGCCCGACCCAGGCGACAGCCCGCCCGAGTTAGCCATGAGCCACGAGGCCCTGCAACACCTGGCCCGGGCCGTGGGCCGGCTGCCCGGGGATTACCGGGCGGCGTTTCTCTTGCGCGTGGAACAGGACCTGTCGTTTCGCGACATCGCCGCCGTCCTGGACATTACGGAAGAAACCGCCCGCTGGCGCGTGTGCAAGGCCCGGCAAAAACTACTGGAAGTGTTGGGACCGCATCTGGAAAATTCCTAACGCGGCCAAGCCGCAGTGTAGTCGTCACGCTCCGCGTGACGAGGTTCCTCACGCGGAGCGTGACGACTACACTCAATTATCGGCACTAAACACCAAGCCGCGGGGCGAGTCTTCGAGCCCCGCGGGTTAACGGCCCATAACCATGAACTGCGACGCCTGCCAACGCCAACTGCTCATTCTGGAAGACCCGGACGCGCCGCCGGCCGAGGTCGCCGCTCACCTGGCCGAGTGCCTGGTTTGCCGGGACTGGCAGCGCCAGCTTTTGCAGATCGAGCATAACGTGCGTCGCTTGCCGGTGCCGGCGTCGCAACCGCACGCTTTTCTGGACAATTTCCTGCACCCGGCCGATACCGTGCCGGTTGCCCAGGGGATTGTCTCGCCGCCCCAACTGGTCGCCCCACCGCCTGCACGGGCGACCCTGCCTTTCTCGGTCCCCGACCGGCCAGCGCCGCGGCGCTGGCTGACCACGGTGGGCGGCGGCCTGGCCGCCGCCGCCATCCTGATCGCCTGCGGCATCTTTCTGGGCAACTTCCTGTCGCGTGCCTTGCGTCCCGAAAACAACCAGGCGAATCTCCCCAAGCCGGGGCCGGAGAAAAAGGCCATGGCGCCTCTGGTCGCCCAGCTTCTGGAAAGCGACTTGCACCTGGCCGAGGCCGTCTCGCCCCGCCAGCGCGTCGAGCATCTGGCCAAGATCGCCCAGGCCCTGGAAAGCCAAACCCGCACGCTAATCAAGAGCCCGGCCGGCCGGGAGATGGAAAAGCTGGCCCAACTGTACGACAAGGTCGTCCGCAAAGGCGTGGTGGAACGGGCCAATGATATGAAGGATCTGCCGCGCGAGCAGCGCCGTCAAACGCTCCATACCATTGCGGACCAGTTGGCCCAGACCAGTAAGGAAGCGGAAGCGCAGGCCCAGGCCGCGCCGGAGGAGGCGGTGCGGCCGCTGCGCCTGCTCGCCGCGGCTGCTCGCTATGGGGACGACCAGCTTCGCCGGCTCCTGGGGGAGGACGCCGAATGAAACCTCTCCATGGTCTTCTGGTGATCCCCCTGGCCCTGGCCGGTTTCGTCCTGGGCGACGCCCGGCCATCGCCCGACGAATCCCCGCTCGTGCAGCTACGCCGCGATCTGCCTTTAATCGAAATCCTGGTGGATGAAGGCCTTAATATCGCGGCGGAAGACGATCCGCTCCGCCGCGCCAAGTATTGCAACCGCCTTGCCGAGCGCTTCGCCGAGGAAATGCAGAAAGCCGGCCGGGAGAAAAACAGCCCGCGCCTGGCCGAGCTGGGCGCTCATCTGCAAGCCCTCTTGACCCGCGGCGTGGCCGGCAACCTGAGCCTGGCCAAGAAGCAGTTGCCCCTAGATTCCCCCCGCGCCCACGAAGTCCAGCAAGTCGGCGACCAGGTCCTCAAGGCCACCAAGCCGGTGGAAAACCAGCTTGAAAAGATTCCCCCCGCCGAGGACCCGATCATGCTCAACGTCCTGCAAGGCCTGCAAAAAGGGCGGACCGACGTGGAGAATGCCGTCAAGGGCAAGGGCAAGGGACGGAAAAAACAGCACGACGACGGACAGAAGAATCAACACCCCAAGGGTAAGAAAAACAAGAAATAATGGAGGAGGTGCTTCATGCAACGGTTGGCCACGAGTCTCGTGATCGTTCTGGCGTTAGGCGCGGCCCTCCTGGCCGGTGGCCCGGACGAAACTACACGACCAGCAGACAAAGCTTCGGTGGGTAAAACCTTGAATAAGGCCGATGCACCCCAGAATCAGAACGACGATGGCCAGAATAATCAGAACGACGATGGACAGAATAATCAGAACGACGATGGACAGAAAAACCAAAACGACGATGGACAAAAGAATCAGAACGACGATGGACAGAAAAACCAAAACGACGATGGACAAAAGAATCAGA
>CAZFGM010000007.1:14316-27851 GCA_964518515.1 uncultured Alcaligenaceae bacterium
ACGATGGACAGAAAAACCAAAACGACGATGGACAAAAGAATCAGAAGGACGATGGACAGAAAAACCAAAACGACGATGGACAAAAGAATCAGAAGGACGATGGTCAGCAGAATCAGAACGACGATTGCCAAAACGACCCCGCCGATGGCCAGGTTTTTTTTCGATTGGAATTGGCAATGCCAAACGAAGCTTTGTAAAGGGGTCGCCGCTCCGCGGTCCGCGGCTTTATCGGTTAAGAAAGAAAAACAAGGTCTGGTTTCCCGATATTATTTCCAACAAATCGCCTTGTGCGGTGTTTTCAAAGGTAAAAGGGGATTGACCAGGGAATGGGAGGGCAAGGGCAAGGGGCTGACCCATTCCAAAGGGAAATAAACGACCAGCAACCTGTAGACGAGGAGGTTTGGCATGCGTCCTTATTATGTTTGTTTTGGCCTGGCCACACTTCTTTTAGCCTTTGGCCTGGCTTTTCCGGAAACCACCAGGGCTCAGGGAAGGCCCCCAAAGGCGGATAAGGGGTTAAGCACGGCCCAAGGAAAGGCGGCCATGCAGGCCCAATACGCATTGAGCCAACCGGTGGGCTTGTCCATGGCGCTGCAAATGGCCGCGGCACAGGCCCAGCAAAATTTGCTCCTGGCCCAACAGAATGTTGAACAAAAAGGCAAAGGCAAAGGTCAGCAACAAGGACAAATGCAAGGCAAAGGCAAAGGTCAGCAACAAGGACAAATGCAGGGCAAAGGCAAAGGTCAAGGGGCTGGCAAAGGAAAAGGCAAGGGCAAGGGCGCGTAATTTTCCCAAGCAATTTTTTCCAAACAAATCGTGCCCTGCCGTGTTGTCAGAGTATCACAGGTAGGATCCCGGTTAATTGGCTCCAACAAACTCCGCGAAATTCAAGCCAAGGAGACTCCCATGGTTTCGCCAAGGTTCCGCTGTGCGCTCGGCTACGCCCTGGTGCTGGGCGGGGCCGTGTTTTTGGCCTGGCCGCAATCCACGCAGGCGTCGGGGCCCTTTACCGCGGGGGTACTGGCCAGCGCCCATGACGTGTTGGATCTGATCGGCATGGCGGTGGACGAAAACCGGCCGCGCCGCGATATCAACCATCTCAACCAGGCCCTACACCAATTGTTGCTTGTTCTTGAGGGGCATGGCAAGGGACATGGTCATCATGGCCACGGCGGGTCCATGGCCCAGGGGATGACTTCGGGCCATGGGAACCACCAAGGGAAGGGAGCAGGCCACAAAGGCGGCAAGGGGGGCCATGGCCCGAACGGCCCCGGCGCTTTCGCCGGCAACAACGCCCTGGCCAAGAACGCCGGCAATGCCAGGAACGGTCCGTTGACCAACGGGGTGAACCTGGGCCAGGTGGCCAACAACGCCAGGAACCAGGGAGGTCCCCGCGTGCTCAACGTCGCCGACGCGCCAAATGCGCCGGCCAATCGCGCCGCCAACAACCTGGCCAACAACAAGGGCGGCCCGCTCAATAACGCCCGCAATGTCGCCAACGCCAAGAACGGAGGCAATCTGGCGGCCAACAACCTGGCCAACAACAAGGGTGGCCCGCTCAATAACGCCCGCAATGTCGCCAACGCCAAGAACGGAGGCAATCTCGCGGCAAACCTGGCCAACAACAAGGGCGGCCCGCTCAATAATGCTCGCAATGTCGCCAACGCCAAGAACGGAGGCAATCTCGCGGCAAACCTGGCCAACAACAAGGGCGGCCCGCTCAATAATGCTCGCAATGTCGCCAACGCCAAGAATGGGGGTAATCTCGCGGCCAATAACAAAGGCCCACTCAATAATGGCCGCAACGTTGGCAACGCCAAGAACGGGGGCAATCACGTGGCCAACCACGGCGGCAACGGTCCCGCTGGCCAGCTGGCCAAGGGGCTGAAAAACGCCGGCAACCGGGCCAACAACCAAGGGGGCCAGAACGAGGTTTGTCACCATAACGGGGCCGCCAAGAACGGCGGGAACAATGCCCGCCAGGCCGCCAATGCCAAGCCGGGTGCCATTCGGGGCGGCAATAATGGCCTGGGCAAGAACCTCGCCAACCACGGCGCCGCCAAGGGTGGTCCCAAGGCCGGCAATAACGCCCTCGCCAAGGGTGGACCGAAAAACTCCGGCTTCGGCGGCAACACCAAGAAGGCGTTTACCAATGGCCGGCCCGCCGGAAATAATGTCATGAACTTGGGTCAAAATGTCGGCCACAACGCCTTGGTTAAAGGCGGACCCAATATCGTCGGTCGCGGTGCAGGCACAAAGGCCGGCAACGCCGGCAACCTGGCCCAGGGCCTGGGCAACTTCGGCCAGAACGTCGGCAACAACGCCGGCAAGAACAAGGGCGGCCCGGCCAATGTTCGCAACGGGGCCAATAACGGCAGGGTCAAGAACGGCGGCAACAATCTCCTTTATGCCGGCAATGCCAAGAACGGTCTCGCCATCCGGAACGCCGCCAACAACGGCGCCGCCAAGGGTGGCCCGAAAAATGCCGGCAACCTCGCTTTCAACAAGGGCGTCGGCAATAATGCCTGCAAGGGCGCCAACGCCAAGCAATCTCCCGGCAACAGGGTCCAGCCGGGCCAAGGCCTGATGAACCTGGGCCAAAACGTCGGCGCCAATGCCGGAAAGAACAAGGGCCCGGCTAATAATCGCACGACCGGTAACGCCAAAAACGGCGGCAACAATTTCTTCCAGGCCGCCAACTCCCGCAATACGCCGACCGCTCTCAACAATAAAGGAAAGAACAGTTTCAACAACGGCGCCGCCAAGGGCGGACCGAAAAACACTGTCAACGTTGCCAACGCCAAGAACGGCGCCAACAACGCCGCCCGTCCCAAGGGCAGCAACCTGGCGCAGAATTTCCCCAACCTCGGCGGCAATTACCAGGTCCTCGACGCCTCCGGCAAAAACTACAACTGCATTTCGGCAACCCTGGGAATCAAAAACCAATGGATCAATCCCAAGACCGGACCGGCCAGTAACCCGCTGGCTTACATGGACAAGCTGTACGGCGCCGCCGGCTACACCCGCCAGGCGAACCTGGACCTGGGGAACAATCCCAAGACCCAGAAAGTGGCCGTGTACGCCACCAAGAATTCGAACGGCTCCATCAAGGAAGTCACTCACGCGGCCAAACAAAATAGCAACGGCACCTGGACCAGCAAGCTGGGCAAGTTGCCGTTGGTCCAGACTCCCTCCGCCCAGTCGGTGGCCGGGCCGCTTTACGGCACGCCCGTGGCCACGTATGTCAAGCCGAAAGCCGGCAACGCGGTGGGCCAGAAGGGAACCAAGGCGGCTAATAACTCCAGCGGGGCAAAAACCGGTCCCAGCGCCGCCAACAACAAAGGCAGCACCCAGGGCAAAAACGCCGTCGCCAAGGGCGCCCCGCAAAACGCCCTGGCGGGAAAACAAGGTCTGGCCAAGAACAGCGGCGCCGCGGGCGCCCCCAAAAACCACGCGGTCGCCAAGGCGGCCAATAACCATGGCGGGGCCAAAACCGCCTCCCAAGCCTTGGCGGGAAAACCCGGGCAGGCCAAGAACGGCAAGTCCACCTTCGTTGCCCCAAAGAACTCTGGGGCCGCCAAGGCGGGAAATAATCACGCCGCGATGATCGGCAAGAACGCTGCGGCGGCCAACAAAAGCAATGGTTCGGCTCTGGCAAAGAATCAGGCCAAGGCACCCAAGGCTGGGCCGGCCCCCAAGAACAATTCCGCCCCGAAAAATCAACTCACCGCCAACCGGGTCGGCAAAATGCCGGGTGCCAATGCCCAACGGGCCGCACAAGGCAACGCCGGTAAAAATCAGGGCCAGGCCCGCCTGGCCAGTTCCCCCCGGATGTCCGCTCCCCCCCAGGCCGGCGCTGCCGTCGGCAATCGCGGGGGGCAATCCGCCAGCGCCCGCATCGGCAAGAAAAAGTAACCTCGGTTTTTATCCGCCAGCTTGCTTGTGCAGAAAGGAATGGCCATGGCCGTCAACCCCAGCAAATGTTATCCTCGGGCACTGCCCTTTCAGGCCGGCGATCCCCGGGCCTTGCCCTCGCTGGCTGGTGAAAAAAGGAGCCCTCCCACCCGCCCGGGACGCCCCTGGCTACTTCGACTGTCGGCTGGGGTCCTCCTTGTGGTTCTCGTTGCCGCCGTGATTTTCTTCTGGAACCAAGGACGCGCCGACACGCCGCCGCCTTCGCCCGAGACCGCCGCACCCCAAGCGGCCATTCAACCGCCCCAAACCAATGACGCCAAACCAGCTGCCCTTCCCACTACTACCCTTGCCGCCGTCAAGGACCGCTACCTCGAAGCCCTCGGCGGCCTGAGCGCCTCCCACCTGTATCAGAGTTATCTCAACATCGGCCTTCTGGCGGATGGGGTAGAAAAAGAGGTGTATGCCCTCGACGAAGCGGAAAAAATGCTGGGGTCCGTCACCGATCTGATGAACCTGGTGGAAGGCCAGCTGGCCAAGGTCCGCCAGACCGGCCTGGAACCCGATGACCACGCTTCCCTGGAACGCATCAAAGCGGTCACTGCCCTGCTCCGCCTGCAAACCGAAACCCTTCAAGCCTACTGGGTCAGCGGCGACATGGAAGAGGCCCGCCAGTACCATCAGGCCCGCGAAGCCACCTGGAAAGGCTTGAGCAAAGTATTGGGGCTGGAGGGGTAGAGAGTGGAGGGTGGAGCGCGAAGGGTAAAGCGCGGAGCGAAAAACGTTAAAAGCGCTTCACCCTCCGCGCTCAACTCTCCACGCTATCACAAACCCCAAACACGAACGCTGCCGTCCTCGCTGGCGGACAGGGCGCGATTGCCGGCGGCGGCGACCGCTAGGCTGACATGGCGCTGCGGGCCGTAGGCGAAGGCATGGACCTGCTGGCCGGTGGTCGCATTCCAGTAGTGGAGCACCTGGTTCAAACTGCTTCGCATTTCCTGATGGAAATCTCCGATATTCTCGTGAGAGATCGCCACGGTCACCACGTGCTCGCCGCCGGGGGCGACGACTAAATCTCGAAGAACCAGAGTCTCCGGGGATAATGCGAACGTTTGCCGCAAAGTCCCGGAAAGGACGGTCCAGCGACCCACTTCCTGGCCTTCGCGGGACCCGGCCACGACGGTCGAGCCGTCGGCGGAAAAGCAGGCCGAATCGTTGGGATAGCCGGACAGCAGGCGCTGGCGGACCTCGCCCGTCTGGGCGCTCCACAGGTACAACAGGCCGTGGTCGCTGCCGGCGAGGAACAGCCGGCCGTGCGGAGCGAAGGCCACACAGGTTACGCGGGCTTGCCAGCGGGCTTGCGACAAGGGGATGTCCTGGGCTGCGGGCAAGTCCCACAGGCGGACCTGGCCGTCTTCGCCGCCCGAAACGGCAAACCGGCCAGAGGGAGATACCGCCAGGGCCAAGACGGCGCCGCGATGAGCAGGCAGCCGCTGGATCACCTTGCCGGTCGAGGTTTCCCAGAACAACAACTGCCCTTCCGCATCGCCCGAGAAGGCCACCTGGTCCCCCGAAACAAACGCCAGACTGGTGACGGGGGCGCGATGGCCGGCGAATTGCCCGGTTTTCTGTTGCCAGCGCACATCGAGAACAAAAACCGTTTCCCCGACCGCCGCCAAGGCGGCGCGCTGGTTGGCGGCGAAGGCCAAGCATTGGGCGGGAGCGTCGCGCCGCAGCCGCAAGTGTCCGACCACCCCGGTGACGCCGGCCACGCCGACAACCCCTTCGGCCTCGTGTACCCGATACGCCGTCTGGTGTTCAAACGCTTTTTCGGTCTCGCCGGCCACGCTGGCCACGCCGGCAACGCTTTCGGACGCGCGCACCGGATACGTCCCCCCTCCAAGCTCCTCTTCCATTTCGCGGGGAACGGGCGCCTCTTCCGGTTCCAGTTTCAGGGAATCCAGGTCAGGTAAAAGATTATCTTCCGAAGAAACAACCGCGGATGATTCCGCCGCCCCAGTCCCGGGCGGAGAATCCAGTCGTCCCACCACGTATTGCTTCCGGCACACCGGGCAGGCGATCTGCCGGTCCGCGGGATTTTCCGGGCAGGTGAAAACTTCGCCGCAGGAACAATGGACCAGGACGGGCATGTTGATCTCGAATTGTGGTGGGTGGCTTGCAATAGCCAGCGGGGGACAGGCCCCTGATTACGATTTGCAGTTTCCTTGAAGATTCTGACATCAGGGGGCTGGCGCGGCTGCCGCCCCCGCTCGCCGGCTATTGCACCACTCACCCATTATATACCCCACGCGGCGCAAATTGAGGCATTTCATTTAGCCGGCGAGCTTGCTGGCCGCGGCCAGCATCCACTCCACGGCGAGCAAGCTCGCCGGCTAAATAATATGTCTCAATCCATCCCGCTCGCATCTGTCTTCCAAAGATCAATGTTTCAGCAGCTTGCGGAACAGTCCCACGCCGCACACGCCCAAGAGGCCGTTGGCCGCCCAGACGGAAAACTCCGGCGGCACGGAGCCGTTCTTGCCGGCGTTGATGCCGCACAACAGCAGCGGGTAGTAGAAAACGACAATGGGCAGAAAACAGGTAATGAAGGCGCTGAGATAATCGCTGCGGCTGAACCAGATGCCCACGGGACAGCCGACCAGGACGAAGCACAGGCAGCCCAGGGCCAGGGCCGGGCGCATGTGCATCTCACCTTCAAGTGAGTAAAGCCACTGGCGGCGCAGGCGAATCTGGCTGCGCAAGTCCTGGATGTGCTGGGGATATTTTTCCGGGGCATTGTGGAGCAAAAAGACGGCTTCGGGAAGGACGACCTCCCGCTCCAGGCCGGCGATTTCCTCGCGGAGCTGGCGGCGGCGCTCGAACAGCTCGTTCCAGGTCAAGAAGTTGTCGCGAACCTTGGCGGTGCTGAAGATGTCCTGGGGCAATTCCACGGGCCAGTCTTTTTTCACGATGTAGCCGGTCCCCGGCTTGCCCTCCTCTTCCTTGCCGATCACGTGGCAATGGCGCATGTGCACCAGAATCAGCTTGCGGCTCAAGTCCACGCTCAGTTCCGCCTCGCGGGCACGGGCAATGATATCGTCCTGACCTTTGGCGTCGCGCCGCCGGAACTCGGCGTCAATCAGCTTGCGGCCCTCGACGCGGCGGACAAAGATGGCGTAATTCAGCTTGGGATGCACGATGTGGCCGTCGCGGCGCAGCATGCTGTACAGATATTCCTCGACGTCGTTCAAGACCTGGACGCGGAGCTGGTAATGCGTGGTGGGGATGGTGTGGTAATACAGGGCGGCGGTGGCGCCGCTGACGGCCAGGCCCAACAGGATTCCCGGCACGACGACGTGCAGGAGATTGATGCCGGCCGCCTTGACCGCAAGAATTTCGTTATCGTGCGCCAGCCGGCCGTAGACCACGCAGACGGCGAACAACGTCGTGGCCGGCAAAGTGTACGGCAGAGTGCTGGGAATCAACAGCGGCAGAATGGCCAACACCTGGCTGGGCTCCAGGCCGCGTTGCGTGGCCTCGGCGAACAAACCCGCCATGAGCAACAGCCCCGTGATGGCCACCAGGCACAGGGAAAAGACCTTGACCAGCTCCCACCAGATCATGCGCTGCAGGATGGTGCCAAACAAGGATTTTTCCTCCTCCTGCCAGGGGAAGGTCAATTAAGAAGAATTGCCAATTGCCAATTGCCAATTGCCAAATGCAAATTGAATAAAGCGTTGTCCGATTCCTCAATTGGCAATTGGCAATTGGCAATTGGCAATTGGCAATTCTTCTTTCTGGGCCGCCCAGTCTTTCCCCTAGGTGAAGGTCCAGAAACACCACTCACCAACCCAGTAGTATCGGTCCCCCGCCCATCTCCCTTTAACGTTTTTCCCAAAAGGGCCGGGCTTCCATGGACGCCGGTCGCGTATCGCGCCGCCATTCCCCTTCGCCCAGCAGGCGCTCGCGCATTTGATAAAGCGGGTCGAGGAGAATGGGCATGGGTTTCTTGGTGAATTTCAGGTCGTCGGAGTTGGAGCTGACCTTGCCGCGCATTTCGATTTTGAGCATGTTTTTGCCGATTTCGGCGGGGATGCCGCGCAGGGCCGGCGGGATGAACTGCTGCACCCGTCCCCAGGTAGGATAAAGGTCCAGCTTTAAATCCGAGCCGTCGAGCTGGAAGTCGCCCTTGCCGTACAGACTGACGGCGTTGCCGACCAGCTCGAGGTGGTCCATGCGCACGCGGCGGCCGTGAATGTTGAAGACGGCCTTGGCCTCGTCGAAGGCGGTGCGGTCGGGCCAGCGCAGGCCGAGGAATTTGAGCAGGTCCAGGAGCAGAGGCAAGTTGTACAGCCGGCCGGCGGGGACTTCGAGGGAGCCGTTGCCGTCGAGCGTTTCGGGATTGGAGCCCTGGCCTTGCAAATGCAGCCGGCCGACCAGGACCCCTTGCAGGTTGGATTGGGGCCCGAGGTTGTGCCGGCCGAATTCCTGCAAGCTGATTTGCGAGGCCGTCAGGTTCAGCTCATAGCGCGGCGTCGAGCCGAACTCGAAGCGCACCGGCCCGGAGATGTCGCCGCCGAACAACGGGGCATTCAGGTGGAGGTTTAAAACGTCCGGCGTGGATTCCTTTACTTGAAAGTGGCCGTGAACCTCCTGAAACGGTTGCCGCAGCAGAGTGCCCCGGTCGAGCTTGAAATTGCCGGTCACCCCCTTGAGCTGGCGATTCTGATACAGGCCGCGGCAAGCGAGGGTGCCCGTGACGTCGCTCCATTCCAGGCCGGTGGTCAGGGCGGCGTTTTCCAGGCGCACGCCGCCGTCCCACCACAGGGCCGGCGGGCTGCCCGGCTCGGCCGCTTGAGTGATGACGACCTGCGCGGCCAGGCCAATCGGGTTTTTCAGGTTCAACGATTCACAACCCTTTTTGAGGCCGGAGGGCAAGGCGGCCAAGAGGTCTTCATCGACCTTGAGATAATAGGCGCGCAAATCGTTGAGCTTGGCGTAGTAGCCGCCCCCGGGATATAGATCAACAGTGCTCTTATCGAGTTTAATCTGCGTGCCCTGGTGGTGGGCGGTAAAATTGATTGCTTCCACATGGTTCCGGTGGTAGTGCAACTCGCCGTGCACATCCTCCAGGGTATAGGGGAAGAACACCGGCGTGACGGCACAGCCGCCGCCGGTCAGATGGAACTTGAGGCCGCTGAGCTGGCTGCCGTCGGCGGCGGGCGGGCCGGGAGGCCGTTCGATGGTGGCTTTCAGGGAAAACCGGCCGCTGGGCACAAACGCGTCCCAGGTTTTGGCCAGGCCCGGCAGCGGCCGCAGGGCCTGGCGCAGGTCCCGGTCGGCGGCGACGTTCTTGGCCGTGAGGTGCACGATCATGCCTTTGTGCCCCGAGTCGTCACTGGCCGGAGTCGCTTGCCCGTGCAGGAAAATCTCGCCGCCATTGTGGCTGCCGCGTACGTCGCGACATTCCCAGTGGTTGGGATAAATATCCAGGTACCCGGTCATGTTCTCCACGGGATAAGGAAATTCATCCCAGACCACGGACAGGTCGTGCAGCCGGGCGTGATATTCCTGGTAATACTCCTTGGTCCCGGGCACGTGGCGAATGTGCGCCTTGACGTCGATCTTGCCGGCCGGATGAAAGGAGCGGGCCATTTTTTGCATCGAGCCGGGCAGGGCCGCCAAAAGCTTGTCGTCCAGCGGCACGTCGTTGGCCTGGATATCGAAGCGGCAATCGACCGCCAACCCCTGGCCTTGCCAGGTTCCCTGGATGGCGATCGGCTGCGTGCCGGTGTAGGCGGTCGTGTCCACTTTGACGAGCCCGCTGAGCAGGTTGTACTCGACACTGCCGGTCATGCGTTCCACGGGATAGGGAAAGCGCGTGAAGGTGACGCGCAGGTTTTCCGGCAGGAGGACGATGCGCGAGCTGCCGCCGCCGGCCAAAGGCGCCCACTGGCCGTCCTTGCGGGCGCACTCGATCCGTAAGCCCACCGGGCCGGTCGGTTGAAAGGAGTCGCACAGGACCTGGATTTTTTCCGGCAGGCGATGCTTCAAGGGGTCGTCCAGGTGCAAATGCTTGACATCGACCACGGCCTCGAAATCGCGCTCGACACCGGGCAGCCAGGCCGACCCGCGGGCTTGCACCAGCGTGTTGCCCGAGCGGGCTTCCAGGCGGTCAAGGCGAACCAGGCCATTGGTGAGGCGCACCTGGGCGGCCAGGTCGTGAAGCGGCACGGACAGCAGCGGATGCTGGAACTTGCCCTGGCGAATCTGGCACTGGACCTCGTAGGACAGCGGCTGGGGCGCCCGCGGCTGAAACGTCAGCTCGGCCCGGACGTCGGCCTGACCTTCGAGATGGACTTGACCGCCAAGTAGGTCAGGCTTCCCAGCCTGACTGTCAGGTTGGAAAACCTGACCTACCAACCGAACCAGCGCCGAGTTCAGCGCCACGCCCTTGGCCTGGGCCGCTAGCCGCGCTTCCCGCGTCGTCCGGTTCCAAGTGCCATTAATGTGCAGCGTCCCCAGCGTCTCTGAAGCTGCCGTCCCCTCCACCACGATCGTGGACAAGGGATCATTGAGGAGAGTTAAACTTACGTTGCTGATTTCAATATTGGGAAGTTGAGTCCCCCCCTGGCGGTCTTCCAGGATCAAGGTCCCCTGATGAATGACGATGGTGGGAATGGGCGTCTGCTCTTTTTGGTCCGAGGCGGTCAAGCCGTCGATGTTCCAGGCGCCGTCGTGTTGCCGGACCAGGCGGAGGCGCGGGCGGTGCAGCTCGATTTTGCGGATCGACAGCGTGCCCTCGAGCAGTTGCTCCTTGTCGTGATAGAGCACGGCGGAAGGAACGTGAGCCAATTCCCCGTTGGGATCGTCGCGGCGGCTGAGGCGGAGTTCGGTCAGGCTGATGCCGCCCAGGAGGCGCAGGCGGGCCGCATCGAGGCTGACCACCGCCCCTGGGAATAGAGATTGCAGCTTGGCCATGACCTGCTGGCGGACGGCGGTGGGATTGGTCCAATGCTGGTACAGCCAGCAGGCGCAGGCGATGCCGCCCAGGATGGTGAAGACCAGGCCTCGGACAAACCATTTCCGCCTCATGCGCTTCCCTCGGCGAAGTGCCGACAGCGAGCCGCCGGGTTTATTCCGGCGGGGACAAGCGGGGCAAGCCCCGCCGCTCGCCGAAAAAAATCAGTAACCGTTCCCGGCTGGCAAACTTCGTAGGACAGGTTTGCAACCTGTCCAATCTCGTTTCCCGGACAGGTTACAAACCTGTCCTACGAGAGACGGCGTCCAGTAGAAGTTGGGAACCGGTTGAAGCATGCCCTACGAACCCTTCACCAGATTGCGGAAGTTGCGCGGACACCGGGCGCACCGTCCCCAATGCGCGGCGGGATACTAAGGAAAAGGCTGCACTGGGTCAACGACAAGTTCGGCCAAGTGGATAGGCGAAGTTTTCTAAAGCCCTTAAATTCCCTAGCAAGGATAAAATGGGGGAATGGTTCCGGGGGATTTCCCCATTGTTCCAAACGTTCCTTTTGACTATAGAAGCAACCCCAAGGTTGCGGGTGGACCAGACCCCGGCATCCTCGGGACGGAACAGAGGAGGGTGAGCCGTGCACCAGATCCTGGATGCCTTCCAGGGATCGCGCGTCCTGATCACGGGAGGCCTGGGCTTTATCGGCTCGAATCTGGCCATTCGCCTGGCTGCCGCCGGGGCCCGTGTGACCCTGGTGGACGCCATGATTCCGGAATACGGCGGCAATTTGTTCAACATCGAGCCGGTGCGCCCGCGCCTGACCATTAATTTCAATGACATCTGCGATCGCCATGCCATGGATTGGCTGGTGCGCGGCCAGGATTACATCTTCCATCTTGCCGGCCAAGTTTCGCACGTGATGAGCCTGACCGATCCGTATCCCGACATCGAGTACAACATCAAGGGAACCACGGTCCTCATGGAAGCGGTGCGGCAACACAATCCGCGGGCCCGCGTTATTTTCAGCGGCACGCGCGGCCAGTATGGGCCGGCGGTCCGGCTGCCGGTCGCTGAAGATGCCCCCACCAATCCGCGGGGCATCTACGAGATTTCCAACTTGACCGCCGAGAAAATCATCCAGGTTTATCAGCGCATTCATGGCATTCACGCCGTCCTCTTGCGTTTGACCAATATCTATGGACCGCGGGCGCAGATGCGCCATCCGCATTATGGCGTCGTCAACTGGTTCGTGCGCGTCGCCCTGGACGGCGGCTGCCTCAAAGTTTTCGGGGACGGCCAGATCAAACGGGATTTTCTTTTCATCGATGACTGCATCGACGCTTTATGGCAATGTGCCCTGTGCGAGCAGGCGCGCGGAGAAATCCTGAATGTTGGCATCGACCGGCCCAGCAACTTTTTGGAGTTGGTGCAAACCTTGATCGAGGTGGCCGGCAGCGGCCGCTGGGAATTTGCCCCCTTCACGCCCCAGCGCCAGGCCCAGGAGCCGGGCGATTTTTATTCCGACATTGGCAAGATCGGTCGCCTGGTAGGCTGGCAGCCGGCCACTTCGCTGCGCGAGGGCTTGGAGCAAACGGTGCAGTACTACCGCCGGTTTCGCCAGCACTACTGGTCGCCCGCGGCAGTGGAAGTTGTGGACCAGACAGGCGAGTCGCCTGAACCACCCGGATCAGGCGCGCCGCCTGCCCCACGGAGAGCGGCATGAAGAAAATCGGCCAGTACGTCACCTTGCACGAGGATACGGTCCTTGGCGAAGGCGTTACCCTGCACGATCACGTGACCCTCTACGCGGGGGTGACCATCGGCGCCCAAAGCACCGTGCTGGCCGGTGCAGTCCTGGGGCGCCCGCCCATGACGTCCGGAAATACTAATCGTCCGCTGGCCCCGCCGAAACCCCTGATCCTTGGGCAGGGTTGCATTATCGGCGCCCATGCCGTTTTGTACTCCGGTTCGGCCCTTGGTTCGCGCGTCATGGTCAGCGATCTGGCCACGCTGCGGGAAGGATGCGTGGTCGGCGATGGGGTGGTGATTGGCCGCGGTGTCCAGGTGATGTATGACACGGTCATCGGCGACCGCAGCCGCATCATCGACGGCGCGATTCTGACCGGCAACATGACCATTGAGGCGGATGTTTTCATCGGCCCGGGCGTGCTGAGCATTAATGACAATGAGGTGTACCTACGGCGTTTTGGACTGATGCCGTTCGGAGTACTGGGACCGACGATCCGGCGCTTTGCGGTCATCGGCGCCGGCGCTAATCTGGCCGCGGGAATCGAAATTGGCATGGGGGCATTGGTGGCGCCGAGTGCCATGGTCACGCGCGACGTGCCGCCCTGGACGGTGGTCGCTGGGGTGCCGGCGCGGGTCCTTCGCCCCATCGCCGCCCAGGACCGCGACCAGGTGCTGCACCATTTTGGCTTGGAGTTTTATCGGCAGGCCAGTTAGCCGGGATATTCCTTCACCACACAGAGGCAGAGGCAAAGAGAAAATCAACAGAGAATCAATTAACTCCGAGCCGGAAGCGTTAGCGACGGTCTGTATGGGCAATTAACTCCGAGCCGGAAGCGTTAGCGACGGTCTGTATGGGCAATTAACTCCGAGCCGGAAGCGTTAGCGACGTTCTGTATGGGCA
>CAZFGM010000008.1:0-19715 GCA_964518515.1 uncultured Alcaligenaceae bacterium
TCGTTCAGCAGCGATTTTTCCCGAAAACCTTCGATGCCACGGCGACTACACCCGTCTGTGAAAGGTTTTCCGGCTTGGCAAGCTCATCCTGTCGACGGAGTCGGTGAGCGGCGCACGATTGTGAGATACTGTTCGTGATGTTCGTGTTCTGGAAGTCGCCGTGCGGGCATGGTCCAAAACCGGACAGGATAGGCCCCCTGTGCACGGATTTGACGCGAGTGAAAAGGAGCAAAACATAACTTTCTGCGGGAAAAGTAGTTATGACGATTCCCACTCGCGCCAAGGATTGCCTACCCCATTTTGAACCAGGCCGAAATGCGCAAAGGTATGGGATGCTCCATGATTTTCTCCCAACGCCTGTCCCTGAGCAGCTTGATCGGTTTGTGCCGGGTGCTCCGCCACAACCTGGGCGCGGGCCTGACCCTGCGTGCCGTGTTTCGCCAGCAGGCGGAGCGCGGAACACGCGCGGTGCGCCCGCTGGCCCAGCGCATCCGGGCGGCGCTGGACCGGGGACAGGATTTAACCGAAGCTTTGAAAAAGGAAGAAGCCGTTTTCCCGCCCCTGTTTCTCGCCATGGCCAGTGTGGGCGAGGAAACCGGCCATCTGCCCGAAGTCTTCGGCGAGCTGGAAAACTACTTCACCTTGCAAGAAAAACTGCGCCGCCAGTTTCGTGCCCAGACTTTCCTACCCATCGTGCAGCTCATCTTCGCGGTTTTGATCCTGGCGCTGTTGATTTTCATCCTGAGTCTGATCCCCGGGCGGCAGGGAGAGTCCGGCCCGGGCATCTTGGGCTTTCGCGGCGCTTCCGGGGCGCTGGCCTTTCTGGCGGTGAGCTTCGGCACCCTCGCCTTGATCTACGTCGGCCTGCGCCTGTTGCCTGGCCTCATTCGGGGGCAAGCGGCGGTCGATGGCTTGCTGTTGCGGCTGCCGGCGCTGGGGCCGTGCGTGGAGGCGGCGGCGCTGGGTCGGTTTGCCCTGGCCCTGCAACTGACCCTGGAAAGCAACCTGTCGATCCAGCAGGCGCTCCGGCTCAGCTTGCAGGCCACCGGCAACGCCGCCTACCAGAGCCGGACCGAGGCAATTGTGAAGGCCCTGCAAGATGGTAAAGATTTGACCACGGCCTTGACGCAAACCCGCCTGTTTCCCGAAGTATTTCTGAACTTGGTGTCCACCGCCGAAGAGGGCGGCCGGCTGCCGGAAATGATGCGCCATCAGGCCGCCTATTATCATGAAGAGGCCGAACGCCGCTTGACAACCTTGACGCGCCTGCTTAGCTTGGGCGTCTGGTTCGTTTATGCCGCCTTCATGGTGGCGGCGATTTTCCACCTCTTTAAGCGCTACCTGGGCGCTCAGGGCGGGTAATAGCCGGTCAAGTTTGAAACAACGGAATATGGTAAATAATTTGGGTACTACGAACAAAAAGTTAATGCGACACCGCCGCCGCCGCTTTTTCGCCGACCAGCTCCTGCTTGGCGAACCGGCTCAGGGCAAACGGCCTGAGAATCTCGGGTACCTTTCCCGTGGCGATCAATTCCGCCAGGCGCAATCCCGCCACCGGGCCGGCCTTGAAACCGTAGGTTCCCCAGCCCACGTCGAGATAGAACCCTTCCACTCCTTCCACTGGTCCAATTATCGGCGCGAAATCCGGGGTCATGTCGCAGATGCCGGCCCATTGCCGCAGTACCTTGACTCGGCCCAGGCAGGGAAACAGCTCCAGCGTGTGGCCGGCCGCGTTCTCCAGAAACCGCAACGTCGAGCGCATGCTGTAACTGGAATACGGATCGATTTCCTCGCCGATGACCACTTCGCCGCGGTCGGTCTGGTTGACGTACACGTGCAGGGTGGCCGACACGATCACGTGGTGCAGGAACGGCTTGAGCCGCTCGGTCACCAGGGCCTGCAGGGGATAGGTGACGATCGGCAATTCGACGCCGGCCATGTGGGCGATCGTCGAGCACCAGCCGGCCGTGGCATTGACCACCGTGCGCGTGGCGATGGTGCCGCGGTTCGTCACGACACCGGAAACCCGGCCGTTGGTTTTCTCGATGGTTATGACCTCGGTGAACGGGTGAATGTGAAGGCCCTGCCGATCGACCCCGCGGGCATAGCCCCAGACGACGGCATCGTGGCGGATGATGCCGCCCGGCGGATGATACAACCCCGCCAGGATCGGCTGGTGGCCGTCCAGGTCCAGCCCGGGCACCAGGCGGGCGATCTCATCGCGGCCGATGAGCCGGCTGTCCACGTCCAGAAGTTTATTGACCTCGGCCCGCTCGCGCAGGGTCACTACACCCCGATCCGTATGGGCCACGGTGAGATGGCCCTGCTGGCTGAACATGACGTTGTAATCCAGCTCCAGGGCCAGCTTCTCGTAGAGCTTGACGCTCTCGTCGTAGAAGGCCACCCCCTCCGGCGTGCGATAGTTGGAGCGAATGATGGCGGTATTGCGTCCCGAGGCCCCGCCGCCGAGATAGCCCTTGTCGAGCACCGCGACCCGGGAGATGCCGCGTTTGCCGAGGTAGTAGGCGATGGCCAACCCGTGCACGCCGGCGCCGATGATGACGACGTCGTAAAGGGGTAACAGAGAGTGGCTTCGCCACATGGGATTGACGGCCATGGCGAAATTCTACGGAAAAGGAAAGCCGGTTGATACGCCGGAAATAGTTTGGTTCGAGTAGTGTGACGAGCCGCCGACTTTATGCCGGCGGTCCGGACGGCGGGCGTAAAGCGCGTAAAGCCCGCCGCTCGTTGATTCCTATTTCAGGGGGCGGCCGATGCGGAGATTGCGGAGGACCTTGCGTTGGGTGGCCTGGGCGACGTCGCGCCACCAGGCTTTCCAGTTTTCCCGGCCGCGCAGGCCCCACTGCAGGTAAACGCGCAGGAAGCGCAAGCGGTCGCTGCGCGTCAGCTCGGGATTCTCGCAAAAACTGGCGTTGAGGCGGGCCAGGTTTTGCACGCGGCGATCGCGCGGCAAGCGGCGAAAACGTTGCACGCCCACCAGGTCGATTAACCAGACCGACGTGGTGGGAATGGGCAGCGAATTGGGAATGAGGGTACAAGCCGGCGCCTCCACGGGTTGGTAGGGAGTGGCCGGCGGTTGGTGGTTGCACGAAACGAGGATGTTGGCGGCCTTGAGGTCGCGCTGGGACAGGTGGCGGCGATGCAATTCGCGAATGAGGCGGGCCACTTCGTCAAGGCGGCGGCGGAGCACCCCCTGGCGCTCGCTTGGGGGCAAACGGTCCAGGTCGGCCAAGAAGTGGTGCAATTCCTGGGCGTTCTCGATTTTCTCGGCGAGGAAATAGCCTTCAAAAAACAGGCCGCGGCGGCAACGATGCAGCACCGCCAGAGGCCGGGCCGTCGGCAAACAACGGTCGCGAAAACCCTGGCCGTACATCCACGAACGCAACGCCTTCGACTGATGGAGCAACGACCCCCACGGAGCACTCCAGGAAGTCACGCGAAAACGCTTGTAAATGACCGCTCGGGGCCGGCCGTCCACCAGCATGTCCATCTCGATCACGGTGGAGCTTGGGGCATCTTTGAGCAAGCGCACGCCGGGCCGGCGAAACGGCTCGTCGGGGTCGGCCACCAGGTCCGTGACCGCCTGTGCATCCAGGTCGGCCACGGCATGGCCCACCACTCCCGCACCGTGGAGGCGGCGAAAATAGCGATTGTTGCGCAGGTAGCGGCGATCGCGGTACTTCCAGAACCCCAGGTTCGAGGCCCAGGTGGCGTGTTCCAATTCCTGGGCCAGATCCAGACCTGGCCGGGGAGGCGTGGAGGGTGGAGCGCGGAGGGATGAGCGCGGAGCGCGAGCCTTGTTACTTGGCTTTACCCTCCGCGCTCCGCGCTCCGCGCTCCCACGCAGTTCCAGGCCACGCGCTTCACAGTACGCCCGCCAGAAACGCAGGCGATCGGCCCGGCTCGAGCGCAACACAAACCACCGATTGAGCACGATCAGGTTGGCGCGGCTGGCCCGCCAGCCGAGCGGCCCGCCGACCTGCACGCCATTCAAGTCAATCAGGAAAAGAACCGGGCGATCGTCGTCGTCGAGGCGGATAAGGATATTGGCGGGGTGCAAATCCTGATGGAGAATTCCGGCGGCATGGAGGCGGGCGACGAGGAGCCCCAACCCGCGGGCCAGGTGCTGACGCAGGCGGGTTTGCCGCCCGGTTTCCATGGTATTGAGCGTGGTGGCCAGGAAGGCATTGAGCTGCTGGGTGCCGTCCAGGCTGCGGGTAATCAGCATGCTTTCGCCGGAAGTCAAGAAAGCCTGGTGCTCGCCCAGGGCCAGGGGCTCGACGGTGCACACGCCGCGGGAGGCCACCGCCTGCACGCGGTCGAATTCCATGCGCGCCTTGCTCGGGCGGATGAGCTGGCGCAGCCAGGTTTTCCAGTCCGGGACGCGGTTGTGCTTGAGATAGAAGGTCAAGCCGGACAAAGCCACGCGGTAAACGCGGCGATGCGCCCCTTCCTTGACAAGGTGGGCCTGGCCGTTGCGCAGCCATTCCTCGAGGCGCAGGCCGGCCGGTCCAAGGAAGAGGTCCTGATAGCGCGGCGCGATCCACCAACGCATGCCGCCGCGGGTCATCTTCGTCCAGGATGTCGGCACGCAGGTCATGCGCTCACCCGGGCGGCGGCCCCATGCGACAACTGCTCCAACACCGTCACCCACCGGGCCGCCCCCTGGGTGAGGGGGAATTCCGTTTCGACGCGTCGTCGGCCGGCCAGACCCATGCGGTGCCGCAATGCCGGATCGGCGGCCAACCGAGCCAACGCGGCGCACCATTGGTCCGGCGTGACGGCGAGAAAGCCGGTTTCCCCATGGCGCACCAGGTCAGCTTGCACGCCCACCGGGTTGGCCACTACCGGCAGGCCGGCGGCCATATATTGCAGCACTTTCAGGCCGCATTTGCCCCGGCTCCACAAGTCGTTGGGCAGCCAGCTGATGCCCATATCGGCCGCCGCCAAGGCTTGGGTTTCCGATTTTTCCGACCACGGACAAAAATAGACTGGCAATTCGTGCAGATGCATGGGCCGATCACAAATCACGGTCAAGCTCAGGCCGGGAAGCCGCTTGCCGATTTCTTCCCATAAAGGCCGCTGTTGTTCCAGGCCCCGCAGCGTGGGGGAAGAACCGATCCAAACCAATCGGCATGCTGGACGACCTCCCTCCCTTCCTTGCCACAAGGGGGAGGGGAGGTGCTGGGCCAAGAGATACCGTTGCGGATCCAGGCAGGTCGGGATGTGGTGAATGCGGTCCGGCGTCGTCCACAAACCGGCCTGTTCCGCCAGGAAACGATTGCCGGCGAGCACGGCGTCCGCGGCGCCGATCATGCGGGCAAAACCGCGCAGGCGGCGCTCGCTATACTCCCCGCGGGCGGCATAGGAATCGCGGCCGAACACGGCGTCATCGAAATCGAAAAGCAACCACCGCGCCCTTCGCCGGACCTGGGCAATCTGCCAGGAAGTCAACAACCTTCGCTGCACGATTAGGCCATCCGTGAGCTGGACCAGGTTGACTCCGGACAGCCAGCGGCCTGGCCAGGGATATAAGTCCAGCCGGTGACCAGCCGCTTCCAGAAAGGGCCGATAGGCCGCAATCCGATAACGGCAGCACACATGGGCCGGGCTTTTCACCAGGGCGGTCAGATGCATCCCTATTCTTTGCCTCAGAATTCAGCTATCAGTTTTCAGCTATCAGCTTTCAGCTTTCAGCTTTCAGCTACTTACTATTAGCGGTCAGCGGTCTGCTTTCTGCTGTCAGTGGTCTGCTGTCAGCGGGCTGCCGTCAGCGGGCTGCCGTCAGCGGACAGTTGCCCCGCTGATAGCTGATAGCTGATTGCTGACGGCTGATTGCTCTGGGCCACGGCGCGAAAAACCTCGCCCACCTGCCGCGCCAGAACCTCGGGTGCATGTTTGCGCTGAATATAGCGGACGCCGTTTTCCCCCTGGTGATAGCGCAGCCCTTCGTCCTGGGCCAGCCGCCGCACCGCCTGGACCCAATCCCGCGGGCTGTCGGCCAGAAAACCATTGCGGCCTTCGTCCACGTAATCCAAATTCACGCCGACGGGGGAACCGATAAAGGGCATTCCACTGGCCAAATACTGCAGCGGCTTGAGGGCGGCCTTGGCGTGAGTCCAGCGGTTGTTGGCCATGGGGGCCAGACCAACGTGAGCTTGGGCCAAATGCTCTCGGTCGGCTTGCGGACTCCAGGAGATATTGCGAACTGGAAGGTGCTGCAAGGATAGCCGGTCGTGGCCGACGACGGTCAATTCCACGTTCCCAACCGCCTGACCGACGGCTTGCAGGTGGGGGCGCACCTGGTCCAGGAACTTGAAAGTGGACCGGCTGCCAAGCCACAACAGCCGCAACGGCTGGCCCGCCAGGCGGGGTTGCGGCCGCATCCCATAGGCCGCCGGATCGGCACAAAGGGGGACATAAAAGACCTTCGGGTTATGTTCTCTTGCCAGGTCCACCAGACCGCGACTGGCGGCAAGAATCGCCGCACTTGAACGGGCGGTGGCCCGAAAACGCAGACAACGCGACAGGGAAAAATTGAAGATGCCGCTCGAGCTGTGGCCCACCGGATCGTCGATGTCCAGGACCAGGTGTCGCGCTTTGGTGCGCAGGAGGCGTAGTTGCGAAGGCCAGAAAACCCGGCGATGGAGCCAGGCGATGTCATAGCCTCCCCTGTTCTCACTCTTGCCGCCAGGCGAGCCGAGCCCCGTAAGGGGCCGGGTTGGCAGAGCGTCGAGGGTGGCCCGCGTCCCGCGCCGGTCCTTGGGCACGCGCCGGATTTCGACCTCGATGCCCTGGGCCGACAAATACGGCAAAAGTAATTCCACGCGCAAATGCCAGGTCAGGTGTTTGCGCGTGTCCGTGCTGGTCAAAGAAAGGACGCGGATTTTTTCCGGTTGCATGGTCAACCTGCTTTCCGGGATTCCCTCACGCCAACCCCTTTCCCCGAGGGAGAGGAGAAAGATCGGGTAACGGCCAGGGCCTGATCGTAAACGCGGGCGTATTGGCGTGCAATTTCTGGCCAGGAAAACTGCCGGGCCTTGGCGGCGTTGGCCGTTTCCATTTGCCCGCGTAGTCCCTCATTGCGGACCAGGCGCTCGAGGGCGTCGGCCCAGTTCTTGGCCGACGCCGGCGGGACCCGCAGAGCGTTTTCCGAAGAAAGAATTTCTCGAACACAGGCCAGGTCGCTGGCCACCAGGGCTTTGCCCGCCGCCAGGGCCTCGACCAGGACCAGGGGAAACGCTTCGGGAGACTCAGGTTGGGAGGGAAAAACCACCAGCGTACTGCTGGCGAACAGGGCCCGTTTGTCGTCGCCGCGCACCAGGCCCGGAAAACAGACGGCATTCGGCCGGGCCGCGTCCAGGCTGTGCAAGCGGTGGCACACCGGCAACCCCAAAGCCCGTGCCCGCTTTTCCAGGGCCGCCTGATCCGGACCGGTTCCCGCCAGTACGAGGGCCACGCCAACCCCTCGCTGGGCGAGCATTGGCCATGCTTCCACAAGGACTGCAAAACCCTTGGTCGGCACCAGGCGTCCCAGAGCCAGCACATACTTTCCCGGTACGGGCCGGCACGGTTTGGCCCACCAGGCCAGGTCCACGCCGTTGGGAATCAGGAAACTTTTGCCGCGCACATCGCTGATGGCTTGGGCGTTGTCGGCCATGAACCGGTTGTTGTGGGTAACCGCCGCCGCCGCTTGCAAAATCGCGCGGGCCCGGCGCCGCACCCAGAAGCGCTGCATGCGCGGGGAGGCCACCTGATTGATGTCGCCGTGGCTAGTGACAACGTAAGGAATTCCCGCCGCGCGCTGCACCCCCATCGCCGCCCACCCCGGTCGATACAGGCCATGGCAGTGAATCAGGTCGATGCCCTGAGTACGGCAGAACCGTACCAGCGGATCAAAGGCGCGTCGGGTCTGAAAGATTCGCGGCTTGGGCAGCGCTGCCCAGTGGCACGGCAACCCATTCGGCAGCCGCCCGCCACCCCCCCGCGCCCCCTCTTGGCAAGGGGGGGAAGGGGGGGGTAACTGGCCGCTTGGGTCAGCGGTGTACGTGACCACATCAATCCCTTGGCCTGACAGGGCGGCGGAAAGGCCGTTCAGAATCTCGGCCACGCCAAAGTGGACCACGTCATGGTTGGTGAGAAAAAGGACCTTCATCCTCGGGTCCCCAACTCGTGGATAAAGTTCGCTCGGCAAATACTGAGGGTCCAAATCTACCGCTTTCTCGAAGATGTGACAAGGCGATTGATTGGCGGGAGATGTCTAGATTGCCTGGATTGTCCGTTTTGCCTCAGCGCCGGCGATCGGTCATGGCGCGGCGGATTTCGCGTTTGGCTTCGACTTTTTTCTGATCCTGACGTTTATCGTGGACCTTTTTGCCCTGGGCCACCGCCAACTCGACTTTGGCGCGACCCTGCTTGAAATACATCCGCAAGGGAACCAGCGTGAAGCCCCGCTGCGTGGCTTTTCCCGCAAACTTGGCGATCTCGCGGCGGTGCAGCAGCAGCTTGCGCGGTCGCTTCGGCTTGTGATTCAGCCGGTTGCCCATGGAGTATTCAGGAATATCACTGCCGAGCAACCACACTTCGCCATTCTCGATCTTGGCGTAAGCATCCTCCAGGCTGCTTTGGCCTTCGCGCAGGCTTTTCACTTCGGTGCCCGTCAGGACGAGGCCGCATTCCAGGGAATCCACGATGTGGTATTCATGGAAGGCACGCTTATTGCGGCAAATGACCTTGATGCCCTCTTCC
Source organism: uncultured Alcaligenaceae bacterium (assembly GCA_964518515.1). Lineage (GTDB taxonomy): Bacteria > Planctomycetota > Planctomycetia > Gemmatales > Gemmataceae > CAZFGM01. Next base: position 8,770 of record CAZFGM010000008.1, read on the forward strand.
GCCGGGTTGTTCTTCTTGGCCATGGTTTTCCACTCCTAAGGCATGGTAGCAGAAGCGGAGCTGAAGGCCAAATAATAACAACGACCCGCTTGAAAGTTCGTTGGCCTCTTTGGAGTGCGCTGGCTCGGCACCGCTTTGGATTCTTTGGACGTTTGGATCCAAAGTGGCGTCGAGCCCCCGCACTCCAAAGACTTCGTTGAATAAAAAAAGCGCCCGGCCTTCTCGCCTCGAAGTCTAAACCGCCACGTACGCGAACAACTCGCGCACCACCGCGCCGCCGACGATCTTGATCCGCCGGCCGATAGGCGTGAGGTTTTTCTTGCGCGGGTTGATACCCAGGGCGTGGCAGAAGGTGCAGAACAGATCGGCGACCGGCACCGGGCGATTGGCGACGTCGGTGCCGCTGGCGCTGGTGGCACCGAGGAAGAGGAGCAAGATTAAGAGAAAGAAAAAAACCTCCGGAATCGATGGGCACACCTTAAATATGCTGTTCCGTAAACTCGCTACTTGACAAGCGGCCTGGGGTTGCACATGATGGGGGAAGTTTCCGCCTGAAATCCTTCCTAATCCGGGGCCGTTGCCCCTTCTTTCTCCAAGGAGGTCTCGAATGACCGAACCCGAAAACCTGTATTGCCCGGAATGTGAGGGCGAGGCCCCGGTCGATCGCCGCGATTTTATTCGCGTGGTCGGCGGCACCACGGCGGTGTTGGCCGCCGGCGCCGTTAGCGGCGGGGGCCTTCTGGCCGACGCGCCCGCCCCGGCAGCCCGCCAAGCCAAGCCCGCCGAGGGCCTCATTCAAGAACTGTACTCCGGCATGACCGCCGACCAGCGCCGCACCCTGGTCCTGCCCTGGAACAACGCCAACCGCACGGTCATCGCCCCCAACCGGGCCATCAACAACCAGCGAATCGGCGACCATTACACCGCCGCCCAGCAAGAATTGATCGAACGCATTTTGAAGGCGGTTTCCAATGGCGACGCCGGCTTCCGGCAGATGACCCGTGGCGGCACCTACGACGCCAGCCAGTCCTTGCAGGGATGCGGCTCCCACCTGTTCGGCGATCCGGGCCCCGCTGGCCGGCAATTTGCCTGGGTCTTTACCGGCCATCACCTGACCGTGCGCTGCGACGGCAATTCCGAGCCGGACGCCGCCTTCGGCGGCCCCATGTACTACGGCCACAGCCCCGACGGCCACAGCCGGCGCAACATCTTCCACTATCAAACCCGGGCCGCGAACAATGTGTTCGACGCCCTGACCGAAGCCCAACGCCGCTCCGCCGTCATCAACGGCAACAATCCGGGCGAAGGCATGCCGTCGGTCCGGTTCCGCCGCGAACATCCCGGTCTCGCCGCCGCCGACCTGACTGCCGATCAACGCCAGCTGGTGGAAACCGTGATGCGCGAAATCCTCTCGCCGTACCGCCGCGAGGACGCCGACGAGGTCATGGAATTGATTCGCCGCAACGGCGGCCTGGAACGTCTGCACCTGGCCTTCTACCGCGACCGCGGCGCCGTCGAAGCCACGCGCTGGTCGTTCTGGCGGATCGAAGGCCCCGGCTTCGTGTGGAACTACCGCGTCCTGCCGCACGTGCACTGCTATGTCAACATCGCCCGCGCGCCGCAGGCGTAACCTCAAGCCGCGGGACGAGTCTTCGGGCCCCGCGGGTTTGGAATTCCCTTGCTGGCGCTTCGGGCTCAGGAAAATCCAAGCCCACGGGTTTATTCCCGTGGGCTTATATTTTGCGCCGCCGTGACTGGTTGCGCTTCCGCCGGCTGGGCGGCTGTTTCCGCACCCACTTCAAGAACGGCCCCAGCTCCGGCGCTTGTCGCAGCTGTTCGATCGTGGGATAACGGACCGCCAGCGTGGCGTTGGTGTAGGTCGCGTGCACCATGCCGTGGCACTGCGAACAGATCAGGGCGACGTCCTCCCGGTCGCCACCCTTCTCCTTCGGCCGGCAATGATGCTGGGTCAACTGGCGGCGCTCGAAGCGCCGGCCGCACAGGGCGCAGGGTTCCATTCCGCACCGAAAAAGCCCGACGCGCCAGCGCGGGTTTCTCACTCCCTTGCTGGCGCGTCCGGATCAAGGATGAGGTCAATCTTTTTTGATCCGTTGATATCCGAGGAGGACTTGCTGGGTCCCTTCTTTGGTTTTGAATTCCGTGGGCCGGTCGTTGCCGGGCTGGGCGAAGCAGACGGTCATTTCCTCTTTGTCAAACTTGTAAATGCCTTTCATGACCAGATCCTTGCTGGTTTTTACGTCGATGTGGCGGGGTTTCTTGGTCGCATCCAGAGTGATCGTGCCTTCGTCGATGAACTTGTCGCCGAAATACACCTTGTACTTGTTGCCGGTGACGACGAGCTTGCCGGCGGTTTTGTCGATGAGGTCCTTGGGCGTGGGTTTGCCGCCCGCTTCATGAACGCGGGTTTTCCAGGCGCCGGCCATTTTCTTGAGGTCGGCGGCGGCGTCCTGGCCGAAGCCGGTCCTCGTCAGGAAAACGCCGCTAGCCATTACCAGTATCACGGTTTTCATTACCTACCTCCCACAAAGGTTGACTTTTTTCCTGCACGCCATGGTATTGGTGATAACGCGGTTGTTGGTAACATCGTGTGGGAATTTCCCACTTGAGATTTTTCCCACACCGATTACAATGCTGTCCAAGGAGGTCGTTATGAGTGAACTGGTCCGCATTGCCGACAGCAAAGGGCGCGTGTTATTGCCCGGATTCGCCAATGCCCCGGTTATCGTCGAGGCTATTAGCCGCAATGAGTACCGGGTTCGGAAAGCCGAGGTTATCCCGACGGACGACCTGCTTTTTTCCGAAGAAGCCATGCCGGTGGTTTTGTCCAAGCGCGACGCGCGCCGTTTAATCGCAGCGCTGGACCGGCCGCCGTCGCCGAACGCGGCCGCTAAGCGCGCCGCCAAACGCTTCCGGAAGCGCCATGGTTGACTGGGAAATCAAGGGGCTGACCGCCGCCCACGAGCGCGGCGGTTTTTCCTGTGGCCAAGCGTCCCTCGACACCTTCGTGCGCACGCTCGTCGGGCAATACGAAAAACGTCGTTTGGGCCGGACCTACGTCGCCACGGAACCGGGGCAAGCGCGGGTGGCCGGCTTCTATACCTTGGCCGCAGGCTCCTTCGACGTATCCTGCTTGCCGGAGGATCTTCGCCGGAAGCTCCCCAAACACCCCATTCCCACGGTTCACGTGGGCCGGCTGGCCGTTGACCAGGCTTTCCACGGAAAACGGCTGGGAGAAACGCTGCTCTTTCATGCCCTGCGCACTGCCCTGGAGTTATCGGAAAAGGTAGGCGCCTTTTGCGTTGACGTCTGGGCCATCGACGTTGCGGCAGGGCATTTCTATCAGAAATATGGATTCATTCCGCTTGGGGATGATCCGTTGCACCTTTACTTGCCGATGAAAACGGTCGCGGTAATGTTTGCCCCATGACCCATCTTCATTGCCCCGACCTCGAATTCCGGTTCGCGCCGGGCCTTCCAGGCCTTGACGATCCAGACCGTCACCGCCAGCGCGATCAGGGCGGCGCCCAGGCCGAGGAAAACAAGGCCGCTCTCTTTCGTCAACGCGGGGAGCTTGTCGAATTCCAGGAGATAGTGCCGATCCGCGGGGACGAAGCCCTGCTGCTCGAAGCGTGTCCGCACCGGGCCGGGAAGCCGGGGTCATGATGGAGCAGGTTGCCGACAGCAAGGGGCAAGCGGGGACCGTTACCTTCGCACCTGGAAAATCACCTCCACCTCCACCGGAATCCCGCCCGGCAGCGAGGACATGCCGACCGCGCTGCGCGCCCCTTTGCCGGCTTCGTCGCCGAAGACCTCGACCAGCAGGTCGCTGAAGCCGTTGATCACCTGCGGATGCTGCTTGAAATCGGGCGTGGCGTTGACCATGCCGAGCGTTTTGACGACGCGGACGACCTTGTCGAGGCTGCCCAGCTCCGCGCGAACGACGCCGAGGATTTGCAGACCCACCTGACGCGCGGCGGCCTGGCCTTGCTTCACGTCGGTGTCCTGGCCGAGCCGGCCGGTCCAGGCGCCGCCGCCCGGCTTGACCGGCCCCGTGCCGGAAACAAACAGCAGATCGCCCACGCGCACGGCCGACACCAGGGTGTTGGTCGGCTTCTTTGGCTTGGGCAACTCCAGTTTGAGTTTGCGGACCTGTTCCTCGGGGCTGGCGGTCTTGCCCGGTTCCTGAGCGAGGCCGGAGGCTGAATTCTCCCAGGCGCGAGCCAGGAGGATGCCGCTAACCGCGCCGATGGCCAGCATGAGTCCATGACTGAAGAAAGGCTTTCGCATGGGTATCTCCTTTTTCAAGGGTTATTCATCCACGAGATTTGCGACAAGGCCACCGCTTCCCGGTTCCCGGCGCGCCACAAGGACAACCATGGGGCGATTGTGGTTGGTTTCGCTTCCCAAAGGGGAAAAGATTCCTACCCTAACAGAGAGAGTTTATTCCGTCGTCACCGTGGAACAAGAATAGTTGGGAGGTTAAAGCTCATGGTGATTTCCTTATTCCGGGTAGTTGGCGGCGTGGCGGCGGCCCTGGTCCTCGGCTCGGTTCTGGCCGGCCCGCTCAAACCGGACGCCGTCAAAGAAAGTCCGGTGCGCTTCAGCGAACAGCGCATCCAGGACAAATACGGCTATGCCTATGGCATTGTCGCCGCCGACCTGGACGGCGACGGCCGCCTCGATTTGACCAGCGCCGACACGACCAATAACACCCTTTCCTGGTTCGCCAACGACGGCAAGGGGAAGTTCACCCGCCACTGGATTGCCAAGGACGAGCCGGGATGGTTGGAGCGCCACGCGGTCGGCGACCTCAACGGCGATGGCCTGCCGGACGTCGCCGTGGTCAAGAACCTGCATGGGGAATTGGTATGGTTTCAGAACCCGGGCAAGCCGCGCCAGCAGCCCTCCTGGAAACGCCACTTGATCGCCAAGGGTTTTATGAGAGCTTACGATGTCGTGCTGGCGGACTTCGACGGCGACGGCCGGCTGGACGTCGCCGCCTCCGCCTGGACCGGCAACCAGATCGCCTGGTTCGCCAATCCGGGCCCAGGCAAGGATTGGACGCGCCACGTGCTGGACAGCAAAGTGACCGAGGCACGCACCATCCGGACCGCCGAATTCAACGGCGACGGCAAAGGGGACCTGTTGGCCACCGGCAGTGCCGCCCCGCTGGTCGCCTGGTATGAAAATCCAGGCAAGCCAGGCCTGCCCTGGAAGAAACACGTGATCGACGATCAGTCCCCGCGGCCCATCCACGGTCATGCCGTGGACCTGGATGGCGACGGCGATCAGGATGTGGTTATGGCCCTGGGAATGACGGCCCCTGCCGGAAAAAAGAACACCCATCAGGTCGTCTGGTACGAGAACGTCGGCTCTCCTGGCAAGGGCACGCAATGGCAGAAGCATGTGATTGGTGAACTGGAACAGGCCTTCGAGGCGGTGGCGGGCGACCTGGATGGCGACGGCCATCTCGACGTCGTCGCCACGGCCTGGGGACCGAAAGGAAAGGTCGTGTGGTTTCACAATCCCGGCGACCCCAAGAAAAGCCCCTGGAAAATGCATATTCTGAAAGAGAACTGGCCCAACGCCAACCAGGTGATCGTCGCCGACCTGGACAAGGATGGCCGGCTGGACATTGTGGCGTCCGCCGAGCGCGGCGCCAATGAAGTGCGCTGGTGGCGCAATGAAGGGCGGCCGAAGCCGTAAGGCAAGCCCGCAGGCGAGTGCAGTGTAGTCCTCACGCTCCGCGTGAGGAATGGCCTCACGCGGAGCGTGAGGACTACATTGGTTTGGTGAAGGGGATCATCCATGACAAAGGAGCAAAACGTGGCCACCCTCGGCGGCGGCTGCTTCTGGTGCCTGGAAGCCGTGTTCGGGGAGGTACGCGGCGTCGAACGGGTGGTGTCGGGCTACGCCGGCGGCCAGGTTCCCGACCCGACCTACCGCCAAGTCTGCGCGGGCAATACCGGTCATGCCGAGGTCGTGCAGGTCACCTTCGATCCCGCCGTCCTTTCCTTCGCGGAGATTCTCGACATCTTCTTCGCCATTCACGATCCGACCACGTTGAATTGCCAGGGGCCGGATGCCGGAACGCAATACCGCTCGGTGGTCTTTTATCACACGTCCCAGCAACAGGAGATCGCCGAGAAAAAAATTGCCGCGCTGAACAGCGCGCAGATCTGGGACCGGCCCCTTGTTACCGCGCTCGTGCCGCTCGAGACGTTCTATCCGGCCGAGGATTATCATCAGGGGTATTTTCGGCAAAACCCCGGTCAGCCGTATTGCCTCGCGGTCGTCGCGCCCAAGGTGGCGAAGTTCCGCCAGCACTTCGCGGCGAAACTCAAGGGGTGATTTGGTTTTTTGGGCACACCGGAGCAATCGGTAGCAACGCAAAGCCGGCTGGATGTTCCGCCGGCAAGGAATTTAACGATCAGGAAGTGTGGGAAAAAAATGCCGGGCTGGTTCATTCTCTGCGGGTGAAACATTTTGCCTTCGCCAAAATCCAGGCAAGGCGCCCTCGTTCCGCGAGGGTTTTTTGTTAACAGCCTCTTGTCGGAAGGAGGCCCGGCTGGTACTATCGGACCCTTGGCCGGGGCCGACTCGCCAAATTCAGGCTGCGGCCAAGCGGAGTTCAGGTGTGACCAAAAATGACCCGGTGAAATGGCTGTTCAAGGAAGAACCGGAGCATTACAATTTCGCCGACCTGGAACGGGACGGCGCCACCCTCTGGGACGGCGTGACCAATAACCTGGCCCGGCAAAACCTGCGAAAAGTCAAGGCCGGCGACCGCGTACTATACTACCATACGGGCCAGGAACGGGCCATCGTCGGGGAGATGCGCGTCCTCGAAGATCCCATGCCCGATCCGGCCGGCGACGATCCCAAGGCCGTGGTCGTCAAGGTCCAGGCGGCGTGCCGCTGGGCGGTGCCGGTGACGCTGGAACGAATCAAGGCCGACAAACAGCTGGCCGGCTGGGATCTGGTTCGCTTGCCACGCTTGTCGGTGGTGCCCGTGTCGCCCGAGCAATGGCAACGTTTGCAGCAGCTTCGCAAGGAGGTGGAGTAGGGGGGACTTGCCCAACCCCCAAACTTGCTACAATGAACAAGCCAGGGAAGGCATTCTCAGGAAGGTATTCCGTTGTACACGGCAGGCACTTGAAGCCGCCGGTCCGTCTTCCGGGAACGGAACATTTCCCACGACCGACTCGCACGGGCCGTGGAAGACGGGTGGAGATGGAATGCCTGGAGATGCGCACGAATGTCCAAACCGAGTGCCGACACGGCAAGCAATGGTAGAGCGACCCTGGTGCGTCGCTCGGACCGTTTTCTGAGTGGCTTGGCCGACAGCAAACGGGTCACCTTCGTTTCCCACGTCCACCCCGATCCCGACAGCCTGGGCAGCATGATCGGCCTGGCCCACCTGGTGGAGACTTGCCTGGGCAAAGCCACGCGCCTGACGCGCGACGGCCAGATTTGCCGGGCCGAAAACCGCGCCATGGTCGATCTCTTGGGCATTGACCTGGACCCCATCGAAGAAATCCAATGGCACGAGCACGACGCCGTGGTCATGGTGGATAGCCAGCCCAACACCGGCCGGCATTCCTTCGGCGACAACGTCCAAATCTACGGGGTGCTCGACCACCACCAGACCCCCGGCGATCTGGACGGTATTCCGTTTCTCGATATCCGGCGTGGCCTGGGCGCCACGTGTTCCCTGGTCACGCGCTATTTGATGGAACAGGACCTGGCGGTGCCGGAACGCGTGGCCACCGGCCTGTATTACGGCATCGAAACCGAGCTTTCCGGTTTTCCGCGCGAAGCCAACGCCCTCGACGACAGCGCCCTGCAATTCCTCTATCCGCTGGCCGACAAGGACATCCTGGCCCGCATCCGCAACGCCCGCCTGCCGCAAGAATACTTCGAATGCATCCTGCAAGCGCTGCAAAGCTCGTTCCTTTACGAGCGCCTCATCATCAGCTGGGTTAATGAGCTGGCCACGCCGGAACTGGCGGCCCAGGTGGTGGATTTCCTGATCCGTTACGAGCAGGTGGATTGGGCCCTGTGCGTCGGCGTCTGCGGCGATCAGTTAATCCTGTCGGCGCGCAGCGCCCTGGCCCGCGCCGGCGCCGGCGAAATCTTGCGGCAAGTGGTCGCCAAGATGGGCGGCCGGGCCGGCGGCCACGATCGCCGCGCCGGCGGCTTCATTCCCCTGGCCAGCACCAGCGCCAGCGCCATCGACCAGGTCCAGAGTGACCTGCGCCGCCGCATTCTCAAGGCCCTGCAAATCGAGGAATGTCGCGGCCAGCGCCTCGTGCCGCGCCGCGAGATTCTGCAGAATCTGCACACGTAATTTCTACCCCCCTCAATCTTCCCATTAAGCGCAAATCCGAAATCGAATGCACGGGCCCACGAGCGGCGGGGTTCATCCCCGCCGGAGGGACTGGTACCGCCGGGATAAACCCGGCGGCTCACCCTTGCATTACCCAGCGGTCAATTCCACCCAGCGGCGTTCGCGCTGGCTTTGCAGAATCGCCTCGCACAAAAGCACTTCGCGGTGGCCATCGGCAAAGGTGGGAAACGGCTTGGGGGCCTGCCAATCGCCGCGAGCGATGTAGTCGTAGACGGCGCGAAAGAGCTGCTTGAACGTGTCCGGAAATCCTTCGTTATGGCCGCCGGGATAGTTGGCGTAAGGGCGCACGTCGGCATGGAGCAAGGCGGGATCGCGGAGCAGCAGCTCGTTGGGGCCGTCACGGCGGCCGAGCCACAGCTCGTTGGGGCGCTCGCTGTTCCAGGCCAAAGCGGCGCGGGCGCCGGCAATTTCCCAGCGCAGGCAATTTTTCCGCCCCGCCGTCACCTGCGACACCGTGAAGCAGCCGGTCGTGCCGCCCTCACAATGGAACAGCACCGAGCCGTAATCCTCGGTGGTGACGGCCACCGGCTCGGTGGCTTGGGCCGTGCCGAGTTTGCTCTGAAAAGTTTCCACCGGTCCGGGTGGCCGGCGGCGGACCGGAAAGACCGTGCGCAGATCGGCGCACACACCGATCACCTGGCGACCCAGGATGGTTTGCACCAGGTCCAGCCAATGGGTTCCGATGTCGGCGATCGCCCGCAAGGCCCCACCTTCCTCGGCCAGCACGCGCCAGTTGAAATCGGTGTCATAGAGCAGCCAGTCCTGCACGTACGCGCCCGTCACATGATAGACGTCGCCGATCTGCCCGGCGGCGATCCGCTGACGGGCTTCCAGGCACAAAGGATAAAAGCGGACGTTGTAGCACACGGCGGCCACGGCGGGGACGCGGTCCGCCAGAGCCGCCAGCTCGGCCGATTCGCGCGCGTTCAGGGCCAGCGGTTTCTCGCACACCACGTGCGTACCCGCCCGCAGAGCCTGCCGGCATTGTTCGAAGTGATACCGGTTCGGCGACGTGATATGCACCACCTGCACCGCGGGATCGGCCAGAAGATCGGCATAACCGGCGTAGCAGCGCGGGATGGCCAGGGCGGCAGCGGCGGCTGGCCCTTTCTGGGGCGTGGATGCCAAAACGCCGACGACCTTGTGGCCCAACCGCCGCAGCGCCTCGACGTGCACCGGCCCGATAAAACCCGTGCCAACCAGGGCAACACCCGGAGTAGTCATGACCATCCCTCCCCGATCCCGAGAAGAATCTCTTGCGTGATTTTATTCCGGATGGATAGTGCAAAAAGATACTGTGTTGTGGGTTCGCTATATGGATGATTAGGAAATCCCGGCGGAAGGAATTAAACAGCTTTGGTTGGCTTGTTGCCGAAGGAACAAAAAACCTGATGGTGACTTCCACACGCCGCCTGGTAGAATAACTCTTATGATTGGGGAAATTTGACAATAAAGCGGACATCTTATGCCGACCCGCCAGAAAGCGGAAAAACCACGCGGCTCCCGTAAGCCCAAGGGGAATGGCCGTTCCCTCAAGGTTCGACATTGGCCCCCACAGCCAGTGGCGGTTCCGGTGGCCACCTTCGCGCCGGAGCCGTTTGCGGTTCTCAAGGAGTTTTGTGTCGTTGTCCAACCGGCGGGCGCTGGTTTCGTGGCCACCTTGTTCGACGCCAACATTGGCGCATCCGGCGACACCCAAGAGGATGCCGTGCAGAATCTCAAGGATACTTTGCTCAACGTATTTACCGTCCTGGAAGAACGCCAGGGCCAACTCGGGCCCGAACCCAAACGCCAACTCGCGATCCTTCGCCGCCTCATTCGCAGAGAAGCGTGATGGCCAATCTCATCACCAAGGAACACGCCATCAAGATCGCCAAGAAACTCAAAGCTCTAATCATTTCTCCACGCAAGGGAAGCGCCACGATCAGGCATTGATCTTTCACGAAGGACGGTTAATCGCTCAATTCGGCATTCGCCACGGTTCCAAGAAAAACTTGCCGCACAATCACATTCCGGGAGCCTTACACCTGGGTTCGCACCTCTGTTTGCTCCTGGCTCAATGCCGCTTGTCCCGCGAAGATTGGCTGCAAAGAATGCGGGAACTTGGGCTCATCGAACCGGAACCGCCCCGCTTTGCGAGCTGACCCTGACGTGGTATTGGCTTGTCACTCTTTTTCATCGTTCTGCTTTTGCACCTTCTTCCATTCGTCCTGGGCGCGGGTATGGCGGGTGTGCAAATCGCTCAGGTCGGTGCGGCCTTCCAGGTGGCGCACGCCGAGCCAGGATGCTGCTTGCGCCAGCGCGTGAGGAGCCAGTACGATGGCCGCGGCTTCAGCGGCGCGATAGGCCTTTTCCTCCGCGATGCACTTCTTTAGGTGAAAAGCGGCGGCGAACCAGTCCTTGTCGCGTTCACTGGCGGCGGCTTCGCGCAGGTGCCACAAGGGGCCCGTGTCCAGCGCTTCCCACACCTTCACGGTCTTGTCAACCGAGGCGCTAGCCAGGCGCCGGCCGTCCG
>CAZFGM010000008.1:19815-27815 GCA_964518515.1 uncultured Alcaligenaceae bacterium
GAGCGTTTCCTTGCCGCCGGCCAGGTCCCACACCTTCACGGTCTTGTCAACCGAGCTGGCCAGGCGGCGGCCGTCCGGGCTGAAGCTCACACACGATACCCTGTCCTTGTGCCCTTCCAGGGAGAGCGTTTCCTTGCCGCCGGCTAGGTCCCACACCTTCACGGTCTGGTCCCAAGAGGCGCTGGCCAGGCGGCGGCCGTCCGGGCTGAAGCTCAAACCCATTAACCAGTTCGTGTGCCCCTGCAGGGAGAGCGTTTCCTTGCCGCCCGCCAGGTCCCACACTTTCACGGTCTTGTCCAAGGAAGCGCTGGCCAGGCGGCGGCTGTCCGGGCTGAAGCTCACACTCCTTACCACGTCCTTGTGCCCCTCCAGGGAGAGCGTTTCCTTGCCGCCGGCCAGGTCCCACACCTTCACGGTCCTGTCAAAAGAGGCGCTGGCCAGGCGGCGGCCGTCCGGGCTGAAGCTCACACTCGTGACATAGTCCTTGTGCCCCTGCAGGGAGAGCGTTTCTTTGCGGCCGGCCAGGTCCCACACCTTCACGGTCCTGTCCTCCGAGGCGCTGGCCAGGCGCCGGCCGTCCGGGCTGAAGCTCACACTCGTTACCGGGTCCTTGTGCCCCTGCAGGCAGAGCGCTTCTTTGCCGCCGGCCAGGTCCCACACCTTCACGGTCTCGTCCTCCGAAGCGCTGGCCAGGCGGCGGCCGTCCGGGCTGAAACTCACACTCGTTACCTCGTCCTTGTGCCCCTGCAGGCAGAGCGTTTCCTTGCCGCCGGCCAGGTCCCACACCTTCACGGTCTTGTCATAAGAGGCGCTGGCCAGGCGCCGGCCGTCCGGGCTGAAGCTCACACACGTAACCCGGTCGTTGTGCCCCTCCAGGGAAAGCGTTTCCTTGCCGCCGGCCAGGTCCCACACCTTCACGGTCTTATCTAAAGAAGCGCTGGCCAAGCGCCGGCCGTCCGGACTAAAGCTCACACTCGTTACCACGTGCTTGTGCCCCTGAAGGGTACGCTGGCGCGGGAAGAGTTGCTCGACATAGCCCCATTCCCAGCCGCGCAGATGAGGCGGACCAGCCAGCCACAGAGCGCGGGCCTGCGTCCAGTTCTTGCTCAGGGCCATCTTGTGGGCCAGGTTGATGTCGCTGGCATATTTCAAGCGCGCGATCAGGTCCTGGGCCTTGGTCAACTCCTCGCGGGCCTGCTTTTCGGCCAGGAAAGCTTCTTCGGCCTCCTTGCGGGCCTTCATTTCTCCCTTGGCGGCAAGCTCCGCTTTTATGCGCGCCTCAACGGCTTTGCCCCGTTCGATTTCCGCCTCCACGCGAGCTGTTTTTTCCCCCTGGGCGGCATTCTCCGCCTTCGTTCGTTCCGCCTTCTCGCGCTCGGCCGCCTCCTCCGAACGATTTTGCGCAGCCCTAGCGTCCTGATGGGCAGCGTCCGCCTCCCGCCACAGCCAGTACATGCTGCCGCCGGCCACCCCCAGCACGGTGATCATCAGCACGAGGAAGCCGATGGCGGCGCGGGCGGGATGCCGTCTCATCCACAGGAGGAACCTTTCGACCGTACCCACCGGGCGTGCCTTGATCGGCTCGCCGCCGAGGAAACGCTGCAGGTCGTCGGCTAGCTCGCGGGCGGACTGGTAGCGGCGGGCCGGCTTCTTGGCCATGGCCTTGAGGGCGATGGTCTCCAGATCGCGCGGCACCTTGTCGTTGACCGAGCGCGGCGCCCGCGGTTCGTCGTGCAGCACCTGTTGCAAGAGCATCAGTTTCGAGCCGCGAAACGGCAACTCGCCGGTCAAAAGCTCGTACAACACGACGCCGAGGCTGTAAACATCGCTCCGGCGGTCGGCCTGGTGGCTGTGGCCGGCAGCCTGCTCGGGGCTCATGTACGCCGGCGTGCCGAGCACGTGGCCGTCGATGGTCATGGTGGTCTCGACTCCCTCGCGCAGGGCCAGGCCGAAATCCAAAACGAGGGGCGAGAGGCGAGGGCCAAGGGGCGAATCGAGGGCCGAGGATGAAGGGGCGAGGGACGAGCTTGCTTCTTCTTCCTCCCTCACCCCTCGCCCCTCGTCCCTCACCCCTCCGCTCTCGTCCCTCAGCCCTCGCCCCTCGCCCCTCGCGAGCATGATGTTGGCCGGCTTGATGTCGCGATGGACGACGCCCATCGAATGGGCATAATCCAGGGCGCCGGCGACCTGGGCGACCAGGGCGGCCGCTTCGCGAAAGGTCAGCCGCCGCACTTGCAGAAGGTCCTTGAGCGGCACGCCCTGCACAAACTCGGACACGATCACGGGCAGGCCGTTAAGCGTCTCGACGTTGTGGACGATGACGATGTGCGGATGGCGAAGCTGGGCGGCGGCGCGGGCCTCGCGCTGGAAACGCTCGCATTCTTCCTGGTCGGTCAAGAGGCCGGTGTGCGGGATCTTGAGGGCGACGATGCGGTCGAGCTCGGTATCGCGCGCCTTCCAGACGGCGCCGAAGCCGCCCAGGCCAAGGCGCTCGAGGAGCTGGAATTTGCCGAGCGACTTCATGCCGCTGGTGGTGTCGGTGTGGCGGGCATCGCGGAGGCGGAAGCTTGAGCCGCAGCCGGGACAGAGGACCTCGTCGGATTCCTTGCCGAGCTGAATGGGATTGTGGCAATGAGGGCAGCGGATCTTGGTCGTGGGCGGCGTCGCCGCGGACGGAGCAGCAGCAAGCGGCGGCGCTTCCCACGGGCCCACTCGGGTTGGGGAAGGATCTACCTCGGCCGGCGCCGAGGGGGGGAAGGGGGCCACGGCATCGGCCGCCAGTCGTACCCTGTCAAGGTTCTGGTTCCAGGCGCGCAGCGAGTCGATCTGGCCCCGGACCTCGGCAAACAATTCCGGCTGGTCCTTGCACAGCTCCTCCGCCGAGACGTCGCGGCCCTCCCTGCAGGCTTGTTCCCAGCGGGACAACAATTCATGAATGCGGCTGTCGAGCGGCATGGGCTACTCCAGAATCTCGGGGGCAAGTGATTCACGCAGCTTGAGGCGCAGCTGGGGCCCGCGGCGCTTGGCGGTGCGCTCGGAGAGCTTCATCACTTCGGCGGCCTTCTCGAAAGCCTTTTGCAGCTTTTCGCGGGGTCTCCACGTTGAAAGAACTCCGGGCGTTTGCGCCTCGTTCATGATCGGTCTTCGGCAGCGTCAAACCAGAGCGGCTTTGTCGTGCGCATGGGATTAGCTGGATTATCGCCTGTCCGCCGGGAGTTGCAATGAAATTCCCGGACGTCGTCCCCGTGGAGGTGTGGTCATGGCATCAACTGCCAACGTGGCGAACCCAGGTCCGTAGGTTGGCGAGCGAGGTCCACAGGTTGGTGTGGAGTTTTGAGACCTCTGACCCCAATTTTTTACCTATCATACTTACATGAAAGGCTTTATGTGGACAGGCAAATGGCCAGAGTTTTGAGACTTTGGCCTGGATTTGCACCCAGAAGAATTATCCCGCCGTCTTGGCCCGTTCTTCCTGCCACTGGTTGAGCTTGTTGTACAGCGTCTTGAGAACGATACCGAGCTCGGCGGCGGCGGCGGGTTTGTTGCCGTTGTGTTTTTCCAGCACCTTCATGATGTGGTCCATCTCGATTTCTTTCAAGGTTCGGGCCGAGGACGAACTGGACGGTGGGGAAATAGCCCCGGGGCCTGGCCGCGGCGTCAGCGTCAAAGTCGGCGGGCCGCCCGCGCGGCGGCGAATGTGGTGCGGCAAGTGATCCGAGGAGATTTGCTGGCCCCCCGCCAGAATGTAGGCGTGCTCCATGACGTTGGCCAGCTCGCGGACGTTGCCCGGCCACTCGTGTTCGAGCAGAGTATCGATGGCTTCGGGCGATAAGAGGTCGGCAATCTGCTCGAACGGTCGCTTGGCAGCGCGGGCCAACAAGTGCCGGGCCAGGTCGGGAATGTCCGGGCGGCGCTCGCGCAGGGCCGGCAGGCGAATCTCGAAAGTGTTGACGCGGAAAAACAGGTCCTCGCGGAACTCATCCTGCTCGATCATCTCGCGCAGGTCGCGGTTGGTGGCGCACAGGATGCGGACGTCGGTGCGGAAGGGCTCGGTCTCGCCGACGCGGCGGATTTCCCCGGATTCCAGAAAGCGCAGCAGCTTGACCTGAATGTTCTTGTTGAGCTCGCCGACTTCATCGAGAAAGAGGGTGCCGCCGTTGGCGACCTCGAACAGCCCCTTGTGATCGCGGTCGGCGCCGGTGAAGGCGCCCTTGCGATGGCCGAACAACTCGCTTTCGACCAGGTTTTCCGAGAGGGCGCCGCAGTTGACCGGCACGAACGGCATGTCGGCCCGCTGGCTGCGCTCGTAGAGAGTGCGGGCCACCAGCTCCTTGCCGGTGCCGGTTTCCCCCAGAATGAGAACGGTGCAGTCGGTGGGAGCGACGGTGGCGATCATGCGATGCACGCCGGCCATGGCCGAAGAATCGCCGACCAGCACGGTCGGCCCCTCGGCGGCCTTGACGCGGGTTTCCAGGGCCAGGTTTTTGTTCTTCAGCTCGCGCTTTTCCGCCACCTTTCGCAAGATCGTTTCGATTTGCGTCAGCTTGCACGGCTTGGTGAGGTAGTCGAACGCCCCCAGGCGGACCGCCTCGATGGCGCTTTCAATCGAAGCATGGCCGGTCAGGACGATGGCCTCGGTGTCGGGCGCCACCTGCTTGATGTGCTCGAGGACTTGGATGCCGGTCAATCCGG
Source organism: uncultured Alcaligenaceae bacterium (assembly GCA_964518515.1). Classification (GTDB taxonomy): domain Bacteria; phylum Planctomycetota; class Planctomycetia; order Gemmatales; family Gemmataceae; genus CAZFGM01. The sequence continues at coordinate 24,508 of CAZFGM010000008.1, forward strand.
GCATGCGCAGATCGAGGATGGCGGCGTCGAATATGCTTTTTTCCAAGGCCTTGACAGCGGACCGGCCGTCCACACAAATGGTGACCTCATGCCCGAGCCGCGGCAATTCGGCGCGCATGAATTCCTGCAGCGATTTCTCATCATCAGCAAACAGAATCCGCAAACTTTTCGGTGCCGACATCGACCTCTCCTCCTAAGCTTCCCTTCCGGAGTTGCCCGCAGCGAAACCAACTTGGTTCCAACATCCTCAGGCCGCTCGCCGCGTCGGTCTGCCAGCCAGCTTGCTGAACTCCGTCTCGGGATCCAGCACCTCCGAATGCCCCTCCTTCGACTCGGCGGGCGGCCCGAGCGGCAGGCGGACCGTGAAGGTGCTGCCCTGGTTGGGCCCGGCGCTGGCCGCCTCGATCTCGCCGCCGTGCTGCGTGATGAGGCGGTGGCTGATCGACAGGCCCAGGCCGGTGCCCTTGCCGGTGCGGCTGCGCGAGAAGAACGGCTCGAAGATGTTTTCCAGAATCTCCGCCGTCATGCCGCAGCCGCTGTCCTGGAAGGTCAGCTCCGCCATGCCGTCGTGCAGCCGCTGCCCAATCGTCAGGGTGCCGCCTTCGTCCATGCTGTCCAGGGCATTGACCACCAGGTTGAGCACCACCGACTTGATTTCCTGGGCATTGATCCAGGGGACCAGGGTGTCGTTCGGAACGTAGTGAATCTGCTTGCCCTTGCTGTTGGGCAGGTGCTGGACCATGTCGAGGACGCCCTGAAGGACGTCGCCCAGGTCGGTGGGCTCGCGGTGGCGTTCGCCGCCGCGGCTGAAGTCGAGCAGCCGCTGGATGATTTCCTTGCAGCGAAAGGCTTCTTCCTGAATCATTTTGAGATACTTGGCGACAATGTCGCGGTCCTGGTCGGAAGCGGCGCCGGCGCGGCGCTGGGCCAACAGGTCGGCCAATCGGCTTTCCAGGGCCTCGCTGCAAAAGGCGATGCTGGCCAGCGGATTGTTGATCTCGTGGGCCACGCCGGCCGCCAGAAAGCCAACGCCCGCCAGGCGCTCGGAGCGGACCAGCTGCCGGCTGCGCTCGTTGACTTTGTGGGCCAGATCGGTGTACATGTCGCGCAGGCGGCCGGTCATGTCGTTGTAGGCCTTGGCCAGGTCCTCGATCTCGTCGCCGGAATTGACGGCGATGCGGTGCTCGAAATCGCCGCGGGCCACGCGCTCGACTCCCTGGTTCAGGTCGCGGATCGGATAAAACACCCAGCGATAAAACCAGCGTAACAGGCCGGCCATGAGAAGGATACTCACCACCGTGGTGGTGATCACGATGATGATGGTAACTTTGGCGTCATTCCGCGACCGGCTGATCCGGTCATACAAATCTTTGCTGATGGTGCTGTTCAGGTCGCCCACGGTCAGGGCGAGCTTGTCAATGGCTTCCCGGACCTTGGGTTTATCGACCAGCTTGACGGGATTTTCGCCGGGTCCGCGAATATCGGCGTGCGTGGCCTCGGCGATGGTTGCGGCCAGCTTGTCCAGCATTCGTTCGAGGATCTTGGCCAAGGCCAGCTCGCCCTGGCCGTAGCGGGCTTCGCGGCGGTTCTGCCTATTGAGTTCCAGCAGCGTGCGGTAGTCTGTCAAGGCCTTGCGGGTCTGCTCCAGGCGCTTGTCCATTTCCATCGCCGGGTAGAGAGGCTTGTGGAAGGGATGGTTCAGGGCCTTTACTTCACTCTGCACCTTGTCAATCTCATTCATTTCCGCCAGCTTGTTTTCAATAGTGCGCATGGTGGCGCGGTAGGCGAACAGGCCCTTCATGGTCCCGGCCAACAGCAGGGCCATGACGGCCGCCACCAGGCCCAGACCGAGCAACAGCTTGTGGCGAAAGCGCCATTTCCAGGCCACGCCCCGACCTCCTTGTCCGCGGCCCGTGCGATGCCGGTGCCAGAGACCGCCCTCCCGTGGTAACGTACTCCTGGCTCCGAGCGGCGGGACTGTACCAGAACCGCCAGTTCCGCGGGAGAGCAATATTCTCCGACCGAATTGGCCAACCCGGCAAGGGGGGAAAGGTAGAAAGCTTGACAGGGACGCAGCTCTTTTCGGCCTAAAAATAGGGTCCAAGTGGACGAAAAGAGCTGCGTCTCAGCTGCGTCTCCTTTTCCGCCTTGTTTCAGAACCTATCCTTTTTCAGTCCCATTGTTCCTGGAGCCTTACCGGCTCGAATCTGCTGCCACGAAGGGGGGAAGCGGTTAATCGAAAGCCGGGTTTACCTTATCGTCCGGGTGCATGCCGGCAGGCCAGCCTTTTTTTGCCTGGGCTTCTGAGATCACTTTCACGACATGGTCGCCCATGGCGACGCTGATGCCGACACTGCCGAAGCCGCAGAATTTCTTGCCGCAGTTTTTACTGCTGGTGACGCGAAACGCCGGAATGGCGCTATCCACAGTCAATACGCCGTTAGCGGCCTGGCTGCCGAAAATGCACCGCGTACCCTTGGCCCAGCTGGTGGCCCCATCGCATTGCTGACACACCGTGGCGAACATGATCACGTTGGAAGTGCCATCCGGCATGGACCCGTCGATATTGCGCGCTCCAAGGCCAAAGACCGCTCCATTGGCGCCGAAGCTGATAACCGGGCCTTTCATGGCGGTGGCCGTCGGGTCGTTTGGGGCCTGGTACACCGGAATAAAGTCCGTTAACCCGGAAAAATCTTTGTTGCCGTCCCAAAGCGGTTTTTGTTCGATATAGGGCAATAGATGGCCCCAACAGGTTCCGGTCTTGGCGGTCGCGGCGAAAAACCCGTTTGCCGGCGGAACCTTTTTCCAGTCGGCTGAATGCGAATGGACGGCGATGGCGCATTGCCGCAGGTTGTTGTTGGTGGCGGCCCGCGCCGCCCCTTCGCGCACTTTTTGCACCGCCGGCACCAGGATGGCGATCAGCAGGCCGATGATGCCCAGCACGAACAGCAAGTCGATCAAGGAAAAACCACGACGCCGTTTCATGGTGCACCTCCAAGATTATTGACAGGGTCCTAACGCGAAGGGATAACTTCCATCAAACTAATTGACTGACCCGGCTTGTCAAGAAAAAACTCATTTTTAGTGGCATCCGTTAAAACCAGCTTGTTGCAAACTTTCCTCAACCATGGCCCAACCGGTCCTGCCACCATTGGGCCGGCGGGCGAGCGGAGCGGGGCCGCTTGGCTGGCGGAACCTACAGAAGCCGAATAATACTGGGGGCGGCAATTTCTGAGGCGAGCCGAGCTCCGTAAGGAGCCGGGTGACGCCGCGGCTATAACCCGGCCGCTTACGCGGCTCGGCTCGCC
>CAZFGM010000009.1:0-26942 GCA_964518515.1 uncultured Alcaligenaceae bacterium
TGCGGTCGCCGTCGTGGATGCGCGGATCGAAATCGCGCGGCACGGCGATGTCGAGAATGACGGCCGTGCCGCCGGTTCGCCGGGCGAGGATGTCGGTCCAGCGGTGGCGGCTAACGATGGGCTCGGGGGCGCCGGTGGTGCTGAGGACGATGTCGGCCCCGGCCAGGGCGTCGTCGAGCTGTTCCCAGGGAAGGGCCTGGCCGCCGCACACCTGGGCGACCGCGGCCGCCTTGTCGGGACTGCGATTGGTTACCCAGATGCGCTGGGGTTGCAGTTGTTTCAGGTGGCGCAGGGTCAGCTCGCCCATCTTGCCGGCGCCGATGACCAGGATCGTCTTGTCGCCGAAGTGCGCGAAGACCTGGCGGACGTAATCAACGGCGACGCTGGACACGGAGACGTGGCCGCGGGCGATGCCGGTCTCGCTCCTGACGCGCTTGGCGACGGCGTGGGCGTGTTGGAACAGGGCGTGCAGGACCGGTCCCGCGGTGCCGCGCTGGTGCGCCGCTTCATAAGCGCGTTTGACCTGGCCGGCGACCTGGCCTTCGCCGACGATCATGCTGTCCAGACTGGCGGCCACGCGGAACAGGTGCAAGACGGCGTCCGCACCCGAATGCTGGTACAGGTAGGGCCGGATTTCCGCCGCCGGGACCTGCTGGAATTCACCGAGGAATTCGGCGATCAGCGCGGGGTCGGGAACGCTCTGGGCATCGTTGCGGGCCAGGTACAGCTCGACCCGGTTGCAGGTGCTGACAATGACCGCCTCGCAGCCGTAGCGGGCGGTGAGTTCGTCGAGCGCTTGCTCCAGCCGGGGACCGTCGAACGCCAGGCGTTCGCGCAGGGCGATCGGCGTCTGGCGAAAACCGCAGCCGATCACTGCCAGCATCATGTCTCACCTGCCCTGCACAAACGGATGCACCGGGGACACCAGAGCCATGACCAGCAAAACGAAGGCGACGACCGTCAGCCAAGCGACCTGCCGGCCGCGGACGTGCACGCCGTAGCGCAAATACAGCAGAATGGCGAAGACCAGCCACAAACCGACCACGCTAAGGATTTTCGGACTGGTCCACCCTTCCCAGAAAGGTTCGCCTTGCATCTGCAGGGCAATGCCCACCAGCAGCCCGGCGGTCAACAGCGGAAAGGCCAGCAGGATCGCCCGGCGGTTCATTTCCTCGATCCGTTCGAGGCTCAAGAGGCGCAACCCCTGGCCGGGCGGCAGCTTTGCCTTGAGGCGATGGGCCTGAACCAGATACATCAAGCTGGCGATAAACCCGACACACACGCCGACCGCCGCCAGCAAGAGGAGCGTGCCATGGATGTTGCCCCAGACCCGTTTGCCCTGGAAACCGGAGAAAATCTGGAAAATGCCTGCCGTTTCCGGCGAAGGAGCGGCGGGCATAGCCAGCACCACCAATCCCAACACCAGCGGCAAGACAAACAAGCCCCAGGCCAGCCGGGCATGATGGATCGATCCATAAAGATAAAACACCGCCAGAATCCATGCCAGAAAAACGAGGGAACCGAGCGGAAAAGCCAAGTCCAGGGGTTGGAGAATCAAATAAACGGAATGGGCCAGCAGGCCGGCGCCTCCGAACAGCAGGCTGACAAGGCGCAGGATCGGTCGTGGCCGGACCTGATGCCAGATTTCCAGCCCCAGGGCCACGGCATAACTGGCCGCGAAACAATATTCCGTAATTTTGCCCAATTCCAGCGGCATAAGAGGCAATTATACTCGCCTTCGGGCCCCATGCGAAGGCTTTCCGACCCTGGCAGCCGCGAAAAGGATGGCTCCATCCTCTATCCTCTATCCTCTTCTGCTGCTGGTGACCTTTGCCATTCAGATATCTTTTTATGGAGTGTGTTCCGATTGATGCCCAACCGGGCGGCCGCCTTGACCAGGACGTTGTCGCATAAGGGCAAAACCTGAGAGAGCAGTTCTTTTTCCACGCCGCGAACCAGGCGGTCGTGCAATTTCCCATCCTCCGCCGGGAGCGTTTGCAGAGCGGCGTGGACGAGTTGCTGGATGAGCGTGTCCAGATCGGTGGTTTGTCCCCGGGTGGGTAGGGCAAGCCGGCGCTCCGGGCCGGGGACCATCAGCTCGAACTGGATCTGATTTTGGCCGTGGGAAAGCACCACCGCCCGCTCGACGTAATTTTCCAGCTCGCGGACGTTGCCGGGCCAGGAATAGCCTTGCCAGCGCTGCCAGATTTTTTCCGGTATCTCGGGTGTTTCGCGGCGGTTTTCCTCGCAATAGCGCTCGAGGAAAAAACGGGCCAGGGCGGGAATGTCCGATGGCCTTTCGCGCAGCGGCGGCAGATAAATGGGCACGACGTTGAGGCGGTAGTACAGATCGTCGCGGAACTTGCCGGCGGCGATCTCCTCTTCCAGGAGCTGGTTGCTGGCGGCGATGACGCGGGTATCGACGCGAATGGTCCGGCTTTCGCCGACGCGCTCGAACTCGCGCTCTTGCAGGACGCGCAGCAGCTTGACCTGCAGCTTGGGGCTGATGGTGGCGATTTCGTCGAGGAAGATGGTGCCGCCGTGGGCCGCCTCGAAGCGGCCGGTTTTGTTGTCGATGGCCCCGGTGAACGCTCCCTTGATGTGGCCGAACAACTCGCTTTCGAGCAGACTTTCCGTCAAGGCGCCGCAGTTGACGCGCACGTAGGGACCGTCGGCGCGCGGGCTGAGGCGGTGGATGTTGCGGGCGATCAATTCCTTGCCGGTGCCTGTCTCGCCGACCAAAAGAACGCTGGCGCGCGACGCCGCCACCAGCCGGGTCAGGCGAAAAATCGCCCGCATGGCCGGACTGTCTCCCACCACGTCCGGCAGCGGGGCGTCGAGCGGCTCATTATTTGGGACGGCGCCCATTCGGCTTCACTCCAATGGCCGCAGGCGACTTCGAGTTTAGCGGGGAGCCGAAGGCGACGGTGGCGGCCCTGGTCGCCTTCGGCTCCCCGCTAAACTCGCCTGCGGGCTTGAAATCTATCCCATAATGTTTTGTACACAGAAGGTTCCGGGATACAAAGAGCCAAAGGAAATGGCCGGCGTGGCCAGGCTTCCCAGGGGGAAATGCCTATGTCCGAACCGTATCTGGCGATTCAGGTGGTCATGATGCCGCGCGACACCAATCCGCTCGGCTCGATCTTCGGCGGCGTCATTCTCAGCTACCTTGACCAGGCCGGGGCTCTGGGAGCGCGGCGGGAGGTGGTCAAGGCCGGCGGGACCTTGCCCTACTTGGTGACGGTGGCCATCAATCGTGTGGAATTCAAAGAGCCCGTGCTGGTCGGCGATGTGGTGCGTTTCCTCACGCGCCTGGTCCGCCTCGGCAGGACCTCGATCACGGTAAATGTGGCGGTCGAAGCCGAGCGCGGCACCCAGGTGCTCCAGGTCACCGAGGCCGAGCTGGTCTACGTCGGCATCGATCCACACACGCGGCGGCCGATGCCTTTGCTGGCCGAGGGAACGGGGCTTGAATCGTGATAATCCCGTCGCCAAGCTCGGTCTCATTCACGGAAAACAGGAACAGCTATCATCAACCGATTTCAAAGGCCATTGGGGACCGTCCAATTCAGCGGCGCTGATCCGTAAGGTGCCTACAGATGCCTCTCCGTTTCCATCCCATCGGATCAAGGCGGCCAAGGATTGGCGATGCCATGAACGGTCACGAAATGATTGCCCACGGCACGATCAGTGCAGCGACCCAATCTGCGAAAAAAAGTCCGGAGTGTAGTCCTCACGCTCCGCGTGAGGATTCTCGTCACGCGGAGCGTGACGAATACACTGCGGCTTAGCCGCGTTAGGAGTCAGGAGTCATTCCTAACTCCTGCCCCCTGACCCCTGACTGAGGAGTTCTTTTCCGTCCGAAGATTCCGCCCTGGGGGCCAGCTTGGCCAGCCGCGCTTCCGAGGTGATGTAGCCCACCGTGGCGATATACAACAAAAGCAACAGAGCCGTGACGCCCAGGCCGATGAGCAGTGCCGGGACCAGGACCTGCGCCTCCGGGTTGGCAAGGCGGATCATGAAGACGCCGAACAGGGCCGCGCTGCCCCCGCCGGCCAGGCTGATAAAGGATTGCATGAGGAAAAAAATGCTCAGCGGGCTGATCCGGCTCACCCGGCCCAGAGGCAGGCCCAACAAGGCGTTCATCTTGGCCACTTCATAAATCAGGCCCGCCCGCGTGCGGATGAGCAGCAAGGCGACGAACACCGCCAGCACCGTGAGCGTGGCGAACGTGATGGGCAGGCACCAGCGCTTGATTTCTTGGGCCGGAATGATCAGGTCGCCCCGGGGATCGGCATGAAACAGGGCGCTGGAGGCGGTAATGAGTAGCGAGGCCACGGCCAGGAAAATGCCCACCGCCCGATTGCGATCGGTGACGAGTTGGTGAATGGTACGGCTGCAATGGAGGTAGCGCATGCCGGGCGTCACCCCCGAGTGGCCCGCGGGCCGCAAACCCGCGGCTTTTTCTTCCCCCAGCATCTCGATGGCATCGACCAACTTTTCCGAAAAGCTTTCGCTTTGCAGATCGAGCAGGCCGTCCAGGTGCTTTTCCGGTGCCGGCACCGGGGGATCGGCAGGTTTCGGGGGCGGTGACATGGGCCAGATTCTCCTTTAGGCGAACGGCAACTCGGTCTTAAGTCATTGCCCAATCATCAGGTCCTTTGGTATGCGTTGTATAGATCGGGCTTCTTTGCCGCGAGCCACGGAAGCGTTTTGCCCAGTTTCAGTTCCTGGGGACGATGACGCAAGACCAGCACACCCGCTGGCGGGATGCCATGTTTCTGTAGAAGATCATTCAGATTCATGACGGCTTCATCTCATCCTGCGGCAACGGCCAACGACGGCAGCCATTGCGGCCGTTCCCATCAGCCTTAGCGTTGTTGCAAATACTCCTCGATGCGTTCGGCCTTGCGCAACAGGAATGGGATATGCAAATCGGCGGCCTCGATGAAGGCCTCGATCACGTGCAGGGTGTGCGTGAATTCCTCGGCGAACTTGTCGTGCTCCTGATCGCGCCAGGTGTCGCCCAGGTTGATGAGCTGGCCGTGCAAGGCGCCCATGCGGTCGCGCAGGTCGGCATTGAACTGCTTGAGGTTCTGGGCAAAGCGCCGCAGTTCCTCGGGATCGACAACGGCTTGCGACATGGGATCACCGTAATAGTGTCTTGCCCCTGAACTGGTTCGCAAGATGCGGATTAGTTAGTGTAGTCGTCACGCTCCGCGTGACGGCATCCTCACGCGGAGCGTGAGGACTACACTGCGGCCCCGTTAGCGATCCGGGATTTTTCCGCGGCTGCGGTTCCCGCGAAACGCCGAGCGCGCTACACCGGGACTTTGTTTATTCTCTTCGGGGACAAGGGTTTCATCAAGAAGAAACAACGGCAGGCCAATCAATTTACCCGGCCCGCCCAGTTATCCAGGTTTGGGCCAGCCGCACGATTCCCCACTATTAAGGGGTTTTGCGGGAAATCGCGGCTTTTCCCAGTTAACCAAACGGGCAGGCGCGGCCGATTTTTCCTGTGCGTGTTGCCTTGCGTGGTAATTTGACTTTTCCACCGGCTGAGTTAATGTCGTACGCGCTCGCAAGGCCGCCCCGCTGGCAAGGATGCTGGCATCTCTGCTGCCACAGGAGTGCCCGTGCCCATGGTTTCCCGCTTCGGCCTGATTCTGGTCTTGGGTTTGTGGACCTTGTCCGCAGCCGCCGTCAGGGCCCAGCATCCTCACGCCGGGGAACCAATGCGGTCTGGGGTTCTGGGTGCGCCGCCCCCCATCGCATATCAGCCGATGTTGGCTCCTGGAACTCCCGTGGAGTGGACGCTTCCCGCCGGACCAGCGCCTGCGGAATCCCACGGCGCTCCGCACGAATTCCGTTTGCCCAAAGGATGCGCCACGCTGCAGTTCATGGGCGGGGCGTATTTCAAATCGGAAGTCGGTCCGACGGTGCCGGAATTTGACTTTGCCCCGGCCAGCATCCGCCTGGGCCGGCTCCTCAATTTCCCCTGCCATCTGGGAGGCAGCTTTGAACCCATCGTCGAGATTACGGGGGCGTACGTCTTCAACGGCTTCGGCAGTTACCTGGTCGGCACGGGCGGCCTGTTGCGTTATAACTTTGTCCCGGCCGATTCCTGCATGATTCCGTACACGCAGATCGGCGGCGGTTTTCTCTATAACGACGCCTACCGCGACCCGACCCAGCGCGCCCTCGGTCAGGCCATCGAATTCTATCTGCAAGCCCAGGTGGGCCTCCGCCTGTTCATTCGCCCGCACCTGTCGCTCGATGTGGAAGCGGGTTACCTGCACATCTCCAACGGCAACATGGCCGACCGCAACCTGGGCGTCAACGCCTTCGGCGGCTCCTTCGGTTTGACTTATTATTTCTCGGGTTGCGACCGCCGTTAAAAGAAAATTCGAAATCCGAATATCGAAATCCGAAACAAATTCGAATTTCAAAATCCGAAACTCTAAACATCAGTGGTTTCAAATTTCTATATTCGGATTTCGGATTTGTTTCGGATTTCGATATTCGGATTTCGAATTTTGTCCCGCTGCTTACTTTGGCTGGCGTTTCAAGGTGGCCAAGCCGCCGGTGTCGCCGGCCGCGTACTTGAATTCCTTGGGCCGATTCTTTGGATCGTCGAAAGACGCAAGTTTCAAGGTATCCCCGGCCAACTCATAGATCGCGGGCAGGGTCATGCCTTTGTTGGGTCCGTCGAGGGCCGTGACGTCCAGGTGCTTGGGTTTCTTCGATGGATCGACGGTGAAAGTACCTTCCCCTTGTTTCAGCTTACCGAGAAAAAAGAGCATCTTGTTGCCGGTGACGACCAGTATGCCATGGCCCTTGAGCTCTTTGGCCTGGTCGGCATTGGGGCCCTGGAAATCCACGAACTTCCAGGTGCCCTGGAGGTTGGCGATTTCCTTCTTGACGGCGTCCTCATCGGCCGCGGCCAGACCGGCGCCGCATGCCACGGTAAGAAAAGGTAACACCAAGGCTTTCACGACCATCTCCTCGGGAGAACGTTGCCAATGCTTGGCTTCAATCGATGGTACGGCCCCAGCGGCGGCGCCGCAAGCCAGCTTTAACTTGCCTCTTGAAAAAGGTCACGGTGACTTCCGTTGCAAACGGGCTGAAGCCCGCACTACGAACAAATCAAGCTTTTTCCCTTTCCCTGTCCACGGGCGCCGGCAGGCGAAAATTCCGGTCCAGGCGCGGGTTCCAGCCGACCAGCGCCAGACCGAGGGCGGCCAGCAAACGCAGATCGGACCAAAAGGTTCGGCCGCTTTCGTAATCCAGATCAACGGCAATCTTGCGGGGCATCACGTACTGCACGTAGGCTTCTTCCGGATCGGCATGGCCGTAGAGCAAATCGGCCTCATGTTGATAAACCAGGGCGGACAAGCCGGCCAGCCCTGGGGTTTGCTCCAGCAAGCGCCGCTGCTGGGGCGTGTAGCGCACGACAAAGCGTTCCACCTCGGGGCGCGGTCCGATCACGCTCATGTCGCCACGCAGCACATTGAAGAATTGCGGCAATTCATCCAGCTTCCAGCGGCGCAAGAACCGCCCCAGCGGCGTGATGCGCCGGTCGCCCGCCGCCGTCACTTGCGCGCCGCCTTGGCCGGGGCGCATGGTCCGGAACTTGTACAGCCAGAAAGGATGCCCGCCGCGGCCAATTCTCTGCTGGCGAAACAGCACCGGCCCGCGCGATGAAATCTTGATGGCCAAGGCGATCAACAGCAAAGGAACCGCCAGGATCACCAGGCTGATGAGCGACACAACGATGTCAAAAGCTCGTTTCATTACTTGGATTGCGGCGGATAAAAAAACCCGCCTTTTCTCAGGCGGGTGCGGAGGAAATAGCGGCGCGGCCGTAACGGGCCACGATGTCGCGAACAGCGCCGATCACCGATTCCACATCCGCATCGGTCATCTTGCTGTAAAGGGGCAGCGAGATTTCCCGCAGGTATTCCCCGTAGGCTACCGGAAAATCCTCGGGTTGGTAACCATACTTTTCCCGGTAATACGGATGGATGTGCAGAGGTATGAAGTGAACGCTGGCCCCGATTTTGCGTTGTTTCAACTCCTGGATGAACTGGTCGCGATCGATCGTCAAGCGCTCCAGGCAGAGGCGCAGCACGTAGAGGTGCCAGGCGTGCTGACCATCGGGCTTGTCCGGGGGCGTCTGCAGTTCGGGGAGCTCGCGAAAGGCGCGGGTGTATTCGCGAGCGATGTGGGCGCGGCGTTGCCGCATGCGCTCGGCCTTGCCCAGTTGGGCCAGGCCGATGGCGGCGGCCAGGTCGGTCATGTTGTATTTGTACCCGGGGGCAATGATCTCGTAATACCAGTTTCCCTCGGCGGAATATCGTTTCCAGGCGTCTTTACTGATGCCGTGCAGCGCCATGATGCGGCAGCGATCGGCCAGGGCCTCGTCGGAAAGGCAAATCATGCCCCCCTCGCCGGTGGTCAAGGTCTTGGTGGCATAAAAAGAAAAACACACCGCCGAGGGAACTCCCGGATAAGGGGAGCAGCCGATGGGCCGGCCCTTGTAAGTCGTTCCGAAGGCGTGGGCGGCATCTTCAATGACTGCCAGGTGGTGTTGAGCGGCCACGGCGTACAGGGCATCAAGGTCGCAGGGGTAGCCGGCCATGTGCACCGGCAGCAGCGCCTTCAACGTGCCAAAGCCGCGATCAGGTGCCGTGGTGCCCAATGCCGGTGGCAAGAAGCGCCGCCCCGACGGCGACCGGTTTCCGAGCGCGGCCGCAACTTCCCTCACCTGCCGGACATCCAGATTGAGCGTTTCCGGGTCCACGTCCACGAAGACGGGTATGGCGTCGAAATAGCGAATGACCTCGGCCGTGGCGGCGAAGGTATAGGGTGTGGTAATGACCAGATCGCCGGATTGCAAGCCGATCGCTTCCAGGGCCAGGTGCATGGCGGCGGTGCAGGAATTGACGGCCACGGCGTGGACCGCCCCCACGTGGGCGGCGAATTCGCGCTCGAACTGGCGGGTCTTGGGACCGGTGGTTAGCCACCCGGAATCCAGGACCTCCTGAAGTTGCTGCCGTTCCCGTTCGCCGAGGTCCGGTAAGGCAAAGGGCAAAAAAGTTTCGCGCATTGTGAGGGCTCTGGTGGTTTACGTTTAGCGTTCGGATGTCGTTTGCAAGAGGAATATCCTTCTCGCCAGCAACCAGCGAACGCTAAACGTAAACAAGGGGTTGCAAGTTCAAGAGGCGGTGGTAAACACCGCGTGTTTGCTCCGCGATCACGCCAAGGTCAAAACGGCTCACGGCCAAGCGGCGCGATTCCGCTCCGAAGCGGCGGCGCAAGGCCGGGTTCTCCACCAGGCGGGCGACCGCCGACGCCAGGGCGCGCGCATCCCGCACCGGTACCAAAAAGCCGTTCACGCCCTCGACGACGACTTCGGCACAACCGGGCGACCGGGTCGTGACGAGGGGCAGGCCCATGGACGCCGCTTCCAGCAGGGACCGGGGAATGCCTTCCCGGTAAAACGAAGGCAGCACGAAAACATCCGAAGCAGCCAGCACGGCGGGGATGTCGCCGCGCGGCCCCGGCCACAGGACAGGGCCAAGAAGATGGCGCAGCTCCTGGGGGTGAAAACGGTCCACACATTGCTCGTCCGCCGGACCGACCAGAAGAAAGGCGGTCCGCGGATGGCTCTGGCGCACAGCCTGGGCGGCGGCGGCAAACTCTTCCACCCCTTTCGAGCGCATGACCCGCGCCACCATGGTGGCCAGCACGGCATCCTCGGCCAGGCCTAACTCGGCACGCACGCGCCGCCGGTCGGCGGCGGAGATTTTCGCCGCATCGTACAGTTCCGTGGCCACGCCGGACCCTGGAATGACCAGGGATTTGCATGCCGGCACCACCTTGCGCCCGACGAAATCGCGGGCATCCTCCTGGTTCTGAAAAATGGTCAAATCGGCCAGCCGGGAGGCGAGGTTTTGCAGTTTCTCATATAGGCCACGCACCAGGCGGCGAACTCGCCCCGGGGCGCCATCCACATACAACGAACCAAGCCCGGGAATAGTGCCGACGACAACCGGCGCTCCGGCCAGCCGGGCGGCCAAACGGCCGTACACGCATACTTTGGTGTCAAAAGTATGAACAAGGGCCGGCCGAAAGCGCTGCACCAGGAGCCAAAGGCTGGCCAGCGTTTTCAGATCCCGCAGCGGAGTGGATCCCCGGCTCATGGGGTAGTAGTAAAACGGAAAGCCGTTTTCCCGGAAGCGTTTTTCCAAAGCGCGGCACGTGCCGGCGGCGCCGAGATGAAAGTCCCGCCGCAACCGGTGCATCAATTCAATTCGCGCGTCCACGTCTTCGCCACCCACAATGAGGACGCGCGGTTTGCTTTCTTCGGCCGGTACTGCTGGGAAAAACACCTGGAGTCTCCGGGAAGAAAAATGCGGGGGAGATTTGTTTAGCGGGGAGCCGAAGGCGACCGCGTTGTCGAACGGTCGCCTTCGGCTGCCCGCTAAACTATGTTCGGTGTTCTCTTGCCCAGACAACAGAGAAAGGCTAAGAGCACCCAGAACAACGTGAAGCGCAAACCCTGGTGGGCCAGCCCGTACAGAAACGGCGGCAGCAAAAAAAGCAGGTCCTTGAAGTTCCCCCGCCGGAAAACCGCGAACAACATGAAGGCGAATAGTGCCAAACCGATGATGCCGTAGGAAAACAGCAGGCTGCCAAAGCTGGAATGCATTTCCCCCGCGTGTTCGGAAACGAAACGGTAATTGGCCCCTTCGCCCGCGCCAAAAACCAGGTAGGGAGCGTGGTGCACAATGCGGTCGTATCCCCGCTTGGCCAGGGAGTCGTCGGCTTCCTGCGCCGTCAGTCTTTGTTCGAGTTTTGCGGCCAAATCATCGATATCCAGTAGGAGGATTCCGCCCAGAGTCGCGGTACCAACCAGCAAGATTCCCGGCCGGCTGACGAAGGCCAGCAGGACCAACAAAGCGAAGGCGAAAATGGCCGCCTTGGACAGGGACAGGATGGCCAGGTAGGCGACGGCAACATAAAAGCAGATCTGCAGCGCCGCGCTCACGCGGAAATAACGGCTGCCGACAAAAAACAGCGTTGCCGACAGGACCGCATAGTATCCCAGCTGATTGAAGTTATTGAAGAACAGCGCCTGGCGAAACTGCGACCGCTCCATTGCCAGCGGCGATAGCAGGGCCTGCAAGAACACCGACGCCGCCACGGCATACACCGTCACGCGCAACAACCTGTCTTGAAACTGCCAATGCAGGACCAGGAAACTGCAAAAAAGCATGAAATCGTAGAAATAAAACAACGAGCTTTTCAAAAGAGAAAGCTCCGGGTCATCAACCATCAGGCTCCAGGTCACGTTGACCAGGACCGTATAGGCGACGAACCAGCCCAGGGCTTTGATGACGGTCAGCAGGCGCAGGTGGAAGCGAAAGCCGATGCCGAAAAACACCAGGCCCATCACGCCGGCCATCAAAAAGTCGGCTGGCTGCGGCACCCCGCCTTCCACTTTCACCGGGCCGTGCTTGACCATGCCCAAGGAACCGGCGGGGGACACCGGCGTCCGTCCAAAGAGATAGAAAGGCACCAGGACGGGAAATAACGCCCACAACACCAGGAACAGCTGGCTCGGCGCAGCCCGGGTATGCGGCACGGAAACGGCAGGTAGCGTAGAGGCGGTACTCATGGTAAAACCTGGCGAGCCGGGGGCGTCAGCCCCCGGAGACCACGAAAGCCCTTCAAGAATTCCCCGATACGGCGGGCGCGCTCGTGAATCACGGAGGTACAGTCATTCCCCGGCAGGACGCCGTTGTCGATCTGGAGGAGACGATTCTGAATGGCCGGGGATGCACCGACCACCTCGAAGGTCGCGCGTCCATGTTCCACAAACGCCTGGGCGGCGGCAGGGTTGGCGGCGACACGGGGATGGCCGCGCTGCAGCGTCACGGCCAAGGACTGGCGTAGGGGAGCGGTGATCCAGATAACCACGTCCGGCAAGGGCAGCAAGGTTACGAAACGCTCGATTTCCTTGTGGCGCGGGGCCGCCCGAACATGAACGAACAGGTTGTGGGCGGTGTGCACAATGCCCTCGTCGCACAGCAGGTAATCGAAACGGCGCCGAAGAGTAGGGTCTTGCAAAAGTCGATGAACGCCGACGCGTTTCATGAAGTTGCGCGCCAGCCGGACGGCGGATAAAAAATCGCCGGCATCCCGCGCGATAAGGCGCCAAACCAGGCGCGCGAGTTGGCGGCCTTCCCCCGTGGCGGCGTATTGCAAAAACGGCGGCAAGGCCCAAAGGTGGGCGGCCAGCTTCTGGAGGATTGGATAGCCGCCCCATTCGCAGCCATAACAGGAGCGTAGTGCCGCCTGCGCTTCGGCCACGGCAAAGCCCTCGCCGGACAGGACTTCCTGAACGGCGGCGATCAGCGTGGATTTGCCGACGCCCGTGACTCCCGTGAATTCCACGATCAGGCCGCCGTGCCTCGTTCGGTTTGGCGAATCACCCATGCTTGAAGTTTCCTGGCCTCACACGTTTTCCCAAAGTAGCCGGCGCAATTTCAAGATCGTTTCTTCTTTGCTTTGGTTGGTGCTCAAGGAAACCACTCGGGCATTGGCAAAAGTCGGCGGGACGGCGCTGGAGTGCCGGTGGAGCAAGTACCCGGCGGGCTCGCTCCCTGCCCGCTGGCGATTGCGTTCCAGGGCCACTTCCACGGGTGAGTGCAACTGCACCAGAATGTCCGGAGGCGGAATGCGCTGATACAAGGCATGTTCCAGCCGGCCCCAGAATCCGCTGTCCGGCCCCAGACGGGCGCTGTCCATGGCGCCGACGATGGGGGAGGGATACCGGTCGCAAATCACCAGGCAACCGTTGGCGGACTGGCGCCCGAGGGCCGTTGCATAAGCCAGCCGGTCCCAGGCCAGAAGAACCGCGCGGATCTTGAACAGCAAGCCCGGCGCAGAAACTTTTTTTTCGCCACTGGCAGGGGCGGCGCTTTGCTGGCCCCCCCCAAAGAAGAAGCGCACCAGACGGCCCGCCAGGTTGGGTAGAAATGTCCGCCAGGTCGAGGGAGGTTTTCCCAGATGGGCCGAGCGCACCTGGAATACCTTGCCGAGCCAGTTGGCGATATCGGCTGCCAGCGTGGATTTTCCCGAGGCGTCCGGTCCGACCAGGGCGATGACCGCGCCCCCGGAAACCAGGGTTTTCGTTCCTCCTCTTTTTCGCAAGCGGCGGTAGACGGCGGTAAAAAAGGTTTTATAGCGCAACCACACTTCTCGGAGCGTGGCATAACGGCGAAAGCATTTTAAGCGGCGGCGCAGCTTTCGCGCCAGGCGGAAACGGCGACCTCCTTGCCGAAGGCAGGTCAAGCACTGGACAAATAGCTCCGGTTCGACCGACGGCAGCCATTGCCGCAGCAAAGCTTCTACCTTTTCCAGGGAGCTATGCGCGGCCAGGTCTTCCAGTTCCGCGCGCGTACCGCCATCCCCGCCCCGGAAAAGGAGACATTCCATCAAGGAGGAAGACTTCAACATGGCCCGCAGAACGAAAATGATCAGTTCCGCGTCATAGCTCGCCACACGCAAGCCCGCAACCAGGCGTGGATTCGCCAGAAGCATTTCCTCCAGCGGCAGACAGAAACTCTTGATGAGGTTGCCCCCGGTCATCAGGCGGTAATACACGTGCAGATGGATCAACTGCCCCGTTGAACCATCCAGGCCGAAGAAGTGGACCACGCCAGGCACTGCGAGCGCCGGCTCCAGGACCCGCTTGAAACCGAGTTGTGCCAGGATTCTTTCAAAATTCTCCACGTCGGAGCGGGACACGAGCAGATCCAGATCGCCTTGGCCCAGAAGGGCCTGGGGCAAAAAATAATTACTCTTCCAGTGGCAATAACGGATTTCCGCGGCCGCCAGGCCCTGGATCAAGCGCTCGATCAGGTCACGCTTGGCCAGGGATTCTCCGGCGGCGGAGTCCACCGTCCGACTCAATTCAGGAGCTTCGAGAATATTACGCAACACGGAAGATCTCTTCGCCAGGGCTTTGCAACGCATTTGTAGGTCAGCCTTTCCAGGCTGACCTCGTTTGACCAGGTTGATTGACATTGGGCTAGCTCGGTCAGGCTGGAAAGCCTGACCTACTATTTCGTTGCAAAGCCCTTCGCCAGGATCAGGTTTCGCCCACGCCTTTGGCCCGCAAGGCGAACAATCTGCGAACCATCCACCGGCCATCGTCGCCAAGGAACTGTTGGGGCAACCGATACATCAAGAAAAGAGTAGGCAAGATGATGGCGCTACAGGTCAGGAGCGTCAGCAGAGGGGGCAAGTCCCAGGTCCGCGCGATCCCCGCGATAGCGGCCACTTGCAGGCCAACCACACCCGCCAGGGCCAGCCCGGGAACGTGGGCGCCGGCAAAACCGCGCCACGACAAGCCGGTGAGGGCCAAGCTGAGATGGGCCATGAGCAGAAAGTTTATGGCCAGCGCCAGCACCACGCCCACGGCCACGCCGGCCAGTCCCCAGAACTGGCCGATCACGGCGCCCGTAAAAACCAGGACCGCGTACGTGCCCTGCCGCCAGGCCCGCCGGTACACCGCCCCGGTGGCCCGCACCAGCGAATCGCTCAACTTGTAGCTGGATCGGAAGAGCATACCCGCCGCCAGGATTTGCAAAGGAGCCAGCACGGCGTCCCATTTTTCGCCGAGCAAGACCTGGACCATCTCGGGGGCCAAGAGCAGCAAGGCCGCACTTGCCGGCAAGGTCGCCAGGGCGATCAGAGCCACGCCACGCCGGTAGGCGGCCGCCAATTTCTCCCGCTGGTCTTGCACCCGCGCCATGGCGGGAAAAAGGACCCGGTCCAGTACCTGCCCCAACAGCGAAGCGGGCGCCTGCATCAACTGGTAGGCCCGTCCATATATGCCCAGGGCCACCGGCCCCAACCACCGGCCGATGACCAGATTGTCCCCCTGGCTGGCCAGATAATTGCTGAAGCGAGCAATGGTAAATCCGCCGCCGAAAAACAGCAACTCGCGGAAGGCACGGCCTTGCAACAGCGGGCGTTTCGGATGGGGCTGGACTGCCAGGAGCAAGATGGTTTTCAGGGTGTTTTGGCAAAGGTGCGCGGCCACCAGGGCCCAGGCGCCCCAGCCCGCAAAGGCCAGGGCGATCCCGACACCTCCATATCCAATGGCCATGGCCGCCAATTCCAAAAACCCCAGCAGGCGAAAGCGCAGCTCGCGCTGGACCAGAGATTCCGCCACCACCGCCAGGCCCTGCAGCGGAAAAACCAAGGCGAGAACGCGGAGTATACCAGTGAGATTTTCTTGATGAAAAAAGTCCGCCACGGCAGGCGCCAGCAGCCACAGCAAGCCGCCGAGGAACGTTCCCAGAAGCACCGACAAGGTAAAGCCGGTGCGCAGGTGGGCCGGCTGGAGGTCCGGCCGTTGCACCACCGCCGGCCCGATGCCCAGCTGCGAGAAGACGGTGGAAAAACCGACCACCACCAGGGCGGCGGCCACCACGCCGAATTCCCCCGGGCTGACCAGCCGGGCCAGCACCACCAGCACCACCAGCTGGACCACCGCTTGACCGCCGGTGCACAGAAACATCCAGTAAAGACCGCGCAGGGTACGGTCCGTCATCCCCTTGGAAATAGGCGGTGCGAACGACGGCGGATCGGCAGGCATTGTGCTTTGGGTCCCGGTTTGGTTTGGTGCACGGTTTGTTTAGCGCGGAGCCGAAGGCGACCGCGTCGTTAAACGGTCGCCTTCGGCTCCCCGCTAAACGGGGTTAGAACTCAAAAGCGCCGCGGTCGTCGAAGAGTCGCGGCCCGGCGCCGGTGTTGGCCGTCAAGGGATCGTCCTGGCGGGCCTTGCCCTCGGCATCCGTAGATAGCACGCCGCTGACACTGGAGTCCGCCGAGTCGATGGCCGGCGACCCGGCTTGCACATGGAAATCGCCCGTCGTCGGGTTGACGAACAGCGGGTCGGCCTGAAGGCCGTGTGTTTCCATGCCGGTCGCGGTAACAAAAGCCGCCAGCGACGTGTAATTCGTGGCGCCCCACACGATCATCGCCTGACCCGCCGGCGCCGACGCGCGAATGAAGACCAGGTCATAATCGAGGGTCGTCCCGGAAATGCTTGTGGCGTCCACGCGGAGGTTGCCGCGCGTCCGGGGGCTGCTGATGCCGTTATCGACACTGATATTGTTGGCGATGGTGGTGCTGGTCGAAGTGTTTTCGGCATTAATGCCGGCGGCAACGTTGTTGTAAACGGTGTTGGAAATAATCCGCGTGCCGGCGGAGCGGTACACGGTGATGCCGCGGTCGCCGTTGCTGTAGCTGAGGTTGTTCACGACCAGGGTATTGGTGAGTGCGGCGAGCGAGGTTTCTGTGTTGCGGATGTTAATGCCGGAATCCTCGTTATGGTGGACGATATTTCCGGCAATGGTGTTGGTGCCGCTGCGCACGTCGATCCCCGACGCGGCCCGGGTGTAGCCGCGGGCGTTGTCGTGCACGATGTTCTTGAGAATTTCGTTGCCGGAGGAACCACTGACGAGGTAAATGCCGGAGTCGGTGTTATGGTGGACGGTATTGCCGGACACGCGCGAGTTGGTGGTGGCGTTGAGGTAGATGGCCTTGGAGGTTAGCCCGGATATCGGTTGGCCCGCAAAGCTGACGTCGTTGTTCTCGAGCGTGATATTGGAAGAATTGACGGCGTTGATGCCATAACTGGTTGTATTGGTAATGGTGAAGCCGCGAATGATGACAAAGCTGCGGCCGCTTATCTTGAAGCCGTTGGCCTTGCCGGTCACCGTAACGGCAGCGCCGTCGGCAGCGGTGAACACCAGCGATTGCGTGGCCGTCCCGGAAGCGCCCACCGTTACCATTTCTTGATAGGTGCCTGAGGCCACCCTCACTGTGTCGCCGGCCACGGCCACGGCCGCCGCCGCGCTAATGGTCTTGAACGGGTTCCCCGCGGAGCCGTCCCCCGCCGCGGGATTGGACTGGTCCACGTAGATGAAATGCGTCGGCACATTGACGGTGACCGTGAACGAGGCATCGACAAACAACCCGCCGGTGTCGCTGGCACGGACCGTGATGGTCGCCGTGCCGGTCTGGCTCGGGGCATAATCCAAAGTCAGGGTGCCGGCCGTGCCATCGATGGGCGCGGCCGTGAACAAAGCCGGATTGGTGTTGTTCTGCACCGTGTAGGTTAACGCCGCATCGGGGTCTTCCACGTCGGCGAAGGCGGCGAACAGGTTGATCACCGTGTCGGGCGCATCTTGATCCACCACCACGTTGGCCAGGCCGCTGGTGGTCGGCGTATCGTTGACCGCGTTCACCGTGACCGTGAAGGAAGTCTCCACGAAGAGGCCGCCGGTGTCGGTCGCCCGCACCGTGAGCGTGGCCGTGCCGTTTTGGTTCAGCGCGTAGTCCAAGGTCAAGGTGCCGGCGGTGCCGTCGATAGTCGTGGCCGTGAACAAACCCGGATTGGTGTTGTTCTGCATCGTATAGGTTAACGCCGTAGCGGCATCTTCCACGTCGGCAAAGGCGGCGAACAGATCGATCACCGTGTCGGCCGCATCTTCATTGACCAGGACATTGGCAATACCGCTGGTGGTCGGCGCATCGTTGACCGCGTTCACCGTGACCGTGAAGGAGGTCTGGACGAACTTGCCGCCGGTGTCGGTGGCCCGCACGCTAAGGCTGGCCGTGCCGTTCTGATTCGGAAAATAGTCCAGGGTCAGCGTACCGGCGGTGCCGTCGATGGGGGTAGCCGTGAACAAACCCGAATTGGTGTTGGTCGAAATCGAATAGGTTAAAGCGGGGTCCGCATCTTCCACATCGGCGAAGGCGGCAAACAGGTCGATCACCGTGTCGGGCGCATCTTCATCCACCACGACGTTGGCGATACCGCTCGTCGTCGGCGGGTTGTTGGTGGCCGCGTTGATGGTGACCGTGAAAGAAGTTTCGACAAAGAGTAATCCGGTATCCGTGGCCCGCACGGTAAGGGTGACCGTGCCGTTCTGGTTGGGAGCATAGTCCAAGGTCAAAGTTCCGGCCGTGCCGTCGATAGTCGTGGCCGTGAATAGGCCGGGATTCGTGTTGCCTTCCAGGGTGTAGGTTAACGCGGCATCGGCATCTTCCAGGTCCGCGAAAGCAGCGAACACATTGATCACCGTGTCAGGCGCATTTTGATCGACCACCACGTTGGCAAGGCCGCTGGTGGTCGGCGCATCGTTGACCGCATTCACCGTGACCGTGAAGGAAGTCTCCACGAACTTGGTGCTGGTATCGGTGGCCCGCACGGTAAGGCTGGCCGTGCCGTTCTGGTTCGGGGCGTAGTCCAGGGTCAGGGTGCCGGCCGTGCCGTCGATAGTCGTGGCGGTGAACAGGCCCGGATTACTGTTGCTCTGCAAGGTGTAGGTCAAGGCGGCATCGCTATCTTCGGTGTCGGCAAAGGCGGCGAACAGATCAATCACCGTGTTGGCCGCGTCTTCATCGACCACCACGTTGGCGATGCCGGAAGTAGTGGGGGGAGCGCTGAATTCAAAAGCGCCGCGATCATCGAAGAGGCGCGGTCCCGCACCCGTATTGGCGATGGCGTTGTTATCGACCCGCGGATGGCCTTCCAGATCCGTGGCGGTTTGACCGCTGACCCCGGAGTCCGCCGAGTCAATGGCGGGCGATCCCATTTGCACGTGAAAATCGCCGAGACCCGCGTTCACCCACAAAGGATCGGCCTGTAACCCATGGGTTTCCTTGCCGGTGGCGGCGACAAAGGCCGCCAGGGACTGGTACTGGGTGGAGCCCCAGGTGATCATGGTCTGGCCGGGCGCCGACGGACGAATAAACACCAGGTCGTAATCAAGGGAGGTGCCAGTGAGGGAGTTGGCGTCCACCCGAATATTGCCGCGGGTGCGCGGGCTGTTAATGCCGTTATCGACGCTGAGGTTGTTGGCCAGGGTGGCGGCGGTGGAGCCGCCCTCGATGTTAATGCCGCTGGTCACGTTGTTGTAGACGGTGTTGCCGATGATGCGCTGGCCGCTGGAGCGGAGCACGTCGATGCCGTGATCGCCGTTGGCATAGGTGAGGTTGTTGACGATCAGGTTGTTGGTAGCCGGGAAGGTGCCATTGAGATTCGAATAAATCTGGATACCGCTGTCCTCGTTATGGTGGGCGATGTTGTTGGCGATGAAGTTATTGGCGGAGCGCACATCAATGCCAACAGCCGCGCGCGTGAATTGCCGGGCATTATTGAAGGCGATGTTGCCGATGATTTCATTGCCGGTGGAATTGTTGACGACCTCCATGCCCGAGTCGGAATTGTGGTGGAGAATATTGCCCAGGAACTTGGAGTCGGTGGTGTTATTGACCTTGATGCCTACTTCGCTTTGCCCGCTGATGGGTTCTCCGGCAAAACTGACGTCGTTGTTCTCAATGGTGATGTTCGACGCATCTTTGAGATAGATACCGTAAGAAACCGTATCCGTAATGGTGAAGCCCCGGATGGTAATCCAGTTCCGGCCGGAAACCTTGAAACCATTCGATTGGCCGGTCACCACCACACTGGCGCCCGGAGCGCTGGTAAACACGAGGGGATTAGCCGTGGTACCGGAATTTTGCACAAAAACCAGCTCGTTATAGGTCCCGGAATAAACCTGGACCGTATCGCCGGCCAGGGCCAAAGAGGCGGCCTTGCCAATGGTCAGGAAAGGCTGCTCGGCGCTCCCGGGGCCGCCGTCGGAAGCGCTGGGATTAGCTTGATCCACGAAATACGTGCTGGGGGTGACGCGGTTTTCCAGGAATTCCAGGGTGGGCCGAAACCCCGGCCGCCGCCCCCGTTTTGCCGCCGACCGGGGAGGAATTCCACAGTTCTGTGCGAGACGACGGAGCCAAGTACGGAAAAAAGAGAACATGAGAGTACCCTTCCTTGCAAAAAACTGCCGCACTACGGTTCAAGCTCCTCGTTCCCAAACAGAGTTTGGGAACGAGGTTGGTAGTCCGGTTCAGATTGTCATTACCGCTTCAGCCTTTCTCTGGAGTCCGTAGTAGTGCAAAAACCAATGGGCAAACCGGGCCAGGCCCTCGGCAATCGGCGTGTGCGGGGTG
The DNA here is from genome assembly GCA_964518515.1 of uncultured Alcaligenaceae bacterium. Taxonomy (GTDB): domain Bacteria; phylum Planctomycetota; class Planctomycetia; order Gemmatales; family Gemmataceae; genus CAZFGM01. Next base: position 20,104 of record CAZFGM010000009.1, read on the forward strand.
AAACCGATCGCCTTTGTCAGGGCCGTCATGTCGGCGCAAGTGACCGCGACGTCCCCCGGCTGGGGCGGCAGCAGCTTTTTCTCCACGGTTCTGCCGAAACATTGTTCCAGCACGGCGATGAAGCGCAAGAGCGGCACCGGACAATGGTTGCCGATGTTATAAATCCGGTACGGCGCGGCACTCGCGGCCGGATCGGGGGTGTCCGGGCGCCAGCCTGGATCCGCCTGCGCCGGCTGGTCCAGCACGCGCGCCACTCCTTCGACCACATCGTCGATGTACGTGAAATCCCTCTCCATCTTGCCGTAATTGAACACCTCGATCGGCCTGCCTTCGACGAGGGCGCGGGCGAACAGGAAATACGACATATCGGGCCGGCCCCACGGACCATAAACGGTGAAAAACCGCAGCCCGGTCACCGGCAGGCCGTAGAGGTGGCTGTAGGAATGCGCCAGCAGCTCGTTGGCTTTCTTGGTGGCCGCGTACAGACTGAGCGGATGATTGACTTCATCGTGCTCGGAGAAAGGCACGCGCGTGTTCGCTCCGTACACCGAGCTACTCGAAGCGAAGACCAGGTGCCGCGTTCCCGCCTGACGGCAGCCTTCCAGGATATTGACAAAGCCGACCAGGTTGGCATCCACGTAGGCGTGCGGATTGCGGAGCGAGTGCCGCACCCCGGCCTGAGCGGCCAGATGGACCACCGCGTCCGGCCGCTCGCGGGCAAACAGACCGGCCATGCCGGTCCGATCCGCCACGTCCAACCGGTGGAAGCGAAAGCCCGGTTCGTTTGCCAATTGCTCCAGACGGGCTTCCTTGAGCGACACGTCGTAATAATCGTTGAGGTTGTCCAAGCCAATGAGATCATCTCCGCGCGCCAGCAAGCACTTGCTCACGTGGAAACCAATAAAACCTGCGGCGCCCGTAACGAGAACTTTCATGGGTCTGCTTGGTTGTAGTAGTAAGCACACTCCGTGTGCCGTAAACGGCACACGGAGTGTGCCTACTACAGGGATTCAGAGAGTTTCTCACGCCGACTCTCTCCCCCGGGGAGGGGGAGCTTTGGGGGCTCGTTGCCGTTGATCCCATGGACCCCGTTGCCGGCAACGCCATGGGTGGAATCGCCGTTCAAACCAAGCCCGCCGCCAACGGCCAGGGTCCTCCCTCGCCCGGTCGCCTGCTCGCGGCCATTGCCGCTAGGCCCGGTCAGCAGTTGCTCAGGGTCGGAGCGCAGACACAGCCCAAGCTCATCGTCCACGGGCTCATATTCCGGCACGATTTCCCGGATTTTGCCGAAGATGGCCCGGACATCGGCACCTTGGGCAAGTTGCTGGAGTTGGTCGAGGTGGCGGCCGATTTCTTCCCAGTCGCAGGGCTGGAGCCGGCCGATGAAAATCTTGGGATGCTTGGTCTTACAAGCGATTTCATCCGCCAGGGCCAGTTCTTCAAAAAGCTTCTCCCCGGGCCGAATTCCCGTAAAACAAATCTCAATCTCGTCCAGGGAAAGCCCCGACAGGTGGATCAAGTCCCGCGCCAGGTCCACGATCTTGACCGGCTCCCCCATGTCCAGGATGAATATTTCCCCTCCTTGACCCATGCTGGCCGCTTGCAGGACCAGCTGGCACGCTTCGGGAATCGTCATGAAATACCGCTTCATGTCCGGGTGCGTGATGGTGACCGGCCCGCCCTGGGCGATCTGTTCCTGGAAAATCGGCATCACGCTGCCGGCCGAACCCAGGACATTGCCGAAGCGCACGGTCACGAAACGGGTTGGGCTGCGCTGCGACAGGGCCTGGATGTATATTTCCGCGATCCGTTTGGAAACGCCCATGACCGAGGTGGGATTGACGGCCTTGTCGGTGGAGATCATGACAAACTCACCGACCTGGCATTCATGGGCCAGGTCGGCGATGATGCGCGTGCCCAGGACATTGTTCTTGATCGCCGCGGCGGGGTTCCATTCCATCATGGGGACGTGCTTGTGCGCGGCGGCATGCAGCACCATGTCCGGCTGGTAGGCGGCAAAGATTTGCCGCATCCGCCCATAATCCCCGATGTCCGCCACGCACGGGATTAACGGAATCCGGGGATACGCTTGGCCCAGCTCGCGATGGATGTGGAACAGATTGTTTTCCGCGTGCTCGACCAGCACCAGGCTGGCCGGTCCGAAGCGGCACACGGTGCGGCACAGTTGGGAGCCGATGCTGCCGCCGGCCCCGGTAATGACGATCCGCCGGGAGTGAAGGAACCCGGCCACGGCCTGCAGATCCAGGTGCACCGGATCGCGCCGCAGCAAATCCTCGATGGCCACCTCGCGAATGGCCCCCAGGTTGATCTTTCCTTCCAGGATGGCGCTCATGCCGGGAACGATCTTGGCCGGCAGGCCGCCTTTCTTGCACTGGGCGAGAATGCGGCGAATGGTTTCGCCGCAGGGATCGCCCAGGGTGATGAGGGTTTGGCGGGCGCCCTGGCTTTGCGCCAGCCCGGGCAGCTCGGCCACTCGTCCCAGAACGGGGATGCCGTGAATCACCGTGCCGGTCTTGGTGGGATCATCATCCAGGAAACCCAGCGCCTCGATGCCCAGCTCGGGGTGACGGCGGACCTCTTCGGCCACGGCCGCCCCGGCGACGCCCGCCCCAATCAACAGGGTCGGCACCGGCTGTTTGCCCGCCCGCCGCTGGCGCCGCTCCCAGCGCTCGCCCCCCAGCCGGAAGGCGACCCGCAGGCCCAGGACCCCGAGCAAACTCAAGGACCAAGCAATCAGCAGCACCCCGCGCGGCGGCGTTTCCACGGCCGGAAACGTTAAGCCCGACCAGGCGGTTTGCGAACACCAGAGAATCAAGAGGGCACTCGAGATCACCAGTGCCGCGCTGATGCGCCGCGCCTCCAACACGCTGACAAAACGCCAGGATAGATTGGGCACGCGAAATACCATGAAACTCCCATAATGCACCAGGAGAATGAAGGGCAACGTGGACACAAAGACGTCGACATAACGGGCGGGAATGGCTCCTTCAAAACGGATCACGAATGCCAGGTAATAAGCTCCGGCCAGGACAGTCAAATCGAGGAAAATCTTCACCGTTTTGATAAACTTCCGGGGAATCAACATAAACGGGCTCCTTGCGCAAAGCAGGCTCATCACGTAGTGTGTTCAGGCAGACCATAATCAAGGCACGGACGAAATACTTGACCGATGGTTCTGGTTTGGGTCTTGAATTTTGAATTTTGCTATTCGAATTTATTTCGGATTTCGGATTTCGGATTTCGGATTTTGCGCCTCAATATTCCGCGTCGTCGGGATAGTGAGCCAAGCTCGGGCTGCCGGAGTTGGGAAAGCGCTTGATGCCGTTCACGACAGCGGCGACGATTTTGGCCCCACGGCGGTCCAGGATTTCCCTGGCGGCCTGGACGCGCGGCCGGCCGTTTTTGGCGATCCGCAAAGTCAAAACGACGCCATCCACCTGGCCGGCCACCACCGCCGCATCAGGGACGGTCAGCAAGGAAGGCGAATCCAGCAGCACGAAATCATAGTGGGGACGCACCGTATCCAGCGCTTCTTTCAGCCGCCCCGAGGTTAGCAGCTCCGCCGCTTGGGGGGGAAGTGGGCCGCTGGCCAACAGGAAAAGGCCCGGGACGCTTTCGATTGTTTGCGTTACCTCGGCTGCCTTTGCCTGCCCGGCCAGCAGCGACGACAGGCCCACGGTATTGGCCAGGCCAAAGAGCTGGTGCAGGCGTGGCCCCCGGAAATGGGCATCGACCAGGAGAACTTTCTTGCCCGCTTGGGCAAGGGACACGGCGAGGTTGGCCGCCAAGGTAGTTTTGCCATCGCCTGGTTCCGGGCTGGTGACCTGAAGAACTTTGTGACTGGCGAGCGCCGGAGTAAAGATCAGGGCGCGCACTGCCTGAAAGGCCTCGGCCTGTAGTAGGAACACTCCGTGTGCCGATACGGCCGGGCCAGCGAGCGGCAGGTGACTGACCCCCGGAACCCCCAGCAAGCCGGCCACTTCCCGCGGCGTGCGGAATGTCGTAGCGCCGCTCTCGAACTTCCAGGCGCCGGCAAAACCCAAGACCAGCCCAAGGAACGTGCCGATGCCCGCAATCAAGGCGAATTTCTTCCACACCCACTGGCCCTTTTCCGGCTCGGAAATGACCTGGGTATTGTAGCCGCCATAATCTTTCACCGTATCCAGCTCTTGCAGGCGCTTGATAATGCTTTGATAAAGAAGTTGGCTGCGGTCCAGGGCCTTGCGATGCATGTCGTCTTGGGTTTCGTCGATACCCGTGGCTTTGGCTTCCTCTTGCTCCCGTTCAAAGAGCAAGGCCAACGATTCCTCGGCGCGTTTGTTATCCTTGAGCTCTTGGCGGAGGAGTTGTATTTTCATGTCCGCCAAATGCTGAAGGGGCAGGTCGCCGACGGCGGGGACGATGCCGTTGGGCGGATTGCCATTCCCTGGGGTGATCAGGTTGCGCACCTGGGCGATGCGTTGTTTGGCGGCCAGGACCTGAGGATGATGGGCACCGTAATTTTCCAACAGCTTGGCTTGTTGCAATTGCAAGTTGATCAATTCTTCCTCGAGGGTGGCGCGGGCGCTGCGACCCGCTTGCCACGGTTCCTTGGCCGAGAGAAGGCCGGTGGCGATTATCTCGTGCGTGGTCGGCAAGCCGCTGACCATGTCCACCAGAGCCACGGGGCCCAGGCCGTTTTTCACGCCGTTTTCCACGGCCGTCAGCGTGGCCTGAATCTCCGCTTGCCGCATCCGCAGGGTCGAACGCTTGGCGTCAATGTTGTAAAGGCGCTCGAGCTGCACGGTGCCCCCGTCCTTGCGCTTCCACATTGGGGGGGTGGTCTGGCGGAACTTCAAGTAGGCGGCTTCCTGCGCTTTGATCTCCTGGTGCAGCACCTCCTTGGCCCGGCCGATAAGCTCCAAAGCCTCGGCATTCACGTTGCGATAGGTTTCGGCGAGGGATTTTTGATAGCTGGAAAGAATGGCGGCCAGTATCGTTCGGGCGTCCTCGGGATTGTCCGCTTGGTAGTAGAGGTTGAGGATATTATTGGGCGGACTGCCGCCCCGGATCTTGAAGACGCGGTCCACGGACAGTTGTTTGGCAATGGTTTTGGCAACCTGGTCCGGCGCCTTATCGGGAAAACACTGCAGCTGGTTCAGGTTGCCGGCCCGAACGGCGTCTTGAATAATCCGCGGGCTGGCAATGACAATCTGATGAGACGACAGGTAATCTTCAACTTGTTGGGGTTGGGCCGCGTTGGGCCCGGAAATCGGGGCCGTCTCCAGGTGTTTCTTGATTACCAGTATCTTGGCGGAGGATTCGTAATTCAATCCCCCAAGGAACCAACCGCCCAGCAAACCGCAGGACAGGCCGGCAAGGGCACCGAAAAATAACAACCCCTTCCGGCGGCGCATGATTCGAAAGAAATCAAAATGCTTTTCCTGGGGCTCGCCGCCCATTGAGGATACGTAGTGGTTTTGTTCCATGGAAGTCTCCGCTGAAAGCTATCCGGGCAATGCTTATGCGCGCGGGATAATTAGGAGAGGATCGGTACGTTGGACGGTCTGTTTACACACCTTGGGCCCGTGGGTTACGCACCGTAACCCTATGGGCCAATTCAAATCGTCCTTGATGGGATTAGCTATGCCGTAAGCTAAGAGGCTGTCCGAAAAGGGGACCGGACCCCTGCATTCGCGTTTAACTGCAGTTCGCTCAGGCACTGGCCGGTTGGGCCAGAGGTCGAATCATGGAACTGTCCAGCTCCACCGACACGCCGCACTGCAGAAATTGCACGGCAATAACAAAGTTCAAGCGGTTGCCCCGGCGCAGGACCTTGCCTTGGAGACCGGCCAGCGGACCGCTGAGGATTTCCACTGCCGTTCCGGGTTGCAGGCGTTTTTCCGGCGTGGGGGTCAGGCCCGAAGTAATCAAGCGATAAACCTGGGTCAGGTTGCCCTGCAACTGGCTTTGGTCCGGAACGAAAAGGACCCTTGAGGCCAGGCTTTTTTCCATCGGGGCAAGGCAAGCCCGACCGGCGCCAAGCACAAATAAATAGCCGGGGAATAAGGGAAGAAAGGAGCGAAACAAACGATTCTTGTTTCGCCACTGACGTTCATACAAGGGTAAAAAGAAAGCCTGGCGGCTTCGCAACAATAATCGGGCCATGGCTTTTTCGACCCGGGGTTTGGTATGCACCACCCACCATCGCGCGGAGCTTTCCTCCCTGTCCCAATCAAGGAACAGGTTTTCAGGAAACAAAAAAGGTTCCAATTGACGCAAGGGCATGGAAACCATTCCAAAAAAAACCAATTCCTTTACCCAATCTTCACTTGCGTTAACTATTCTGAACGGCTTTGTTCAACCGAGGAACTATCGGGCCCGTTCCCAAAAGGGAATGTAAGAGTTAATTGTGGATAATTCAATAAAATTTTTCCCAAACTAGCAATTTTACTCAAATTACTGATTTTATTCAATTTATTCAAATCACCAAGCATGTTGGGTCAGGTTGCAAGGGGTTTTTTAAGTTTTGACTGCAAATTTAGGAATAAAGTAGCAATTATTGTGCCATAAAAATAAATTTACCTAAATGTATATTTTATAATTGTTTAAGTTATCTTTTTAACAAAAAAGGCGCTAAGGTTTTGAAACGGATGCTTTATTTCCGTTAACAAAACGTAAACAATCGGCTCGCTAATTGGCCCGTAGTCGCTCCCGTCGCTCCCTACACGGCTTTGCAAGGAATTAGTAGGTCGGGCTTTCCAGCCCGACCTGAACCGCCCAAGCTGGGCAAGGGACGTCGGCCTGGAAAGGCCGACCTACAATTGCGTTGCAAAGCC